>JAGWBU010000076.1:21770-27779 GCA_021295735.1 Candidatus Poribacteria bacterium
AGAAATCAACGGTATGAATCATGGCGAATGCCAAAAGCGCATTCGTCTTTAGTCATTCACCGGGTATGAATGCCTTATGTCATTCCCCGGGACCCCGCCCTACAAGGTTTGACGGGATTTATCCCCTAAATTGACGCCTATGGGTAGAGCGAAGCGAAACCCAACCTACGGGATTTATCAAACCCACGTTATTTTATGAAGATAAATTTTATCAAATTAACCTTCAATTGTCAAACTAATATATAAACCGAACAGTCTTGTAAATTAAAAACACCAATTATCTCTATAGTTGTGATAAAATATGAATTAGGAGTATAAACAGAACGATACAAACAGAAATTTAGGGAGTTGCGAACATGCCCGAACAACTTTTCATCAGTCAAGAATTTACACCTATTAACGGATTTACGTCTGGAATCGAGGGGCCTGCCTGCGATGCCGATGGCAATCTATATGCCGTTAACTTTGAACGGCAACACACTATCGGTAAGGTAACACCTGATGCCGAAGCAAGCGTTTTTGTAGAACTACCTACCGGTAGTATTGGAAATGGAATCCGTTTCAATAGTGAAGGCTTCATGCTCATTGCAGACTATACGAACCACAATGTCCTAAAGGTGGATATGCAAACGCGCGAAATTAGCGTTCACGCACACGAACCGACAATGAATCAACCGAATGACCTTGCAATCGGTGCTAATGATATTCTCTACGCCAGCGATCCCAATTGGGGCGAGTCAACTGGGCAGATTTGGCGTGTGGATACAGACGGACAGGTTACACTGTTGGAAGCGGGTATGGGTACGACAAACGGCATTGAGGCTAGTCCCGATGAAAAGGTACTTTATGTAAACGAATCGGCACAGCGTAACATCTGGGCTTATGACCTATCGTCTGCTGGAGAGATCAGCAATAAAAGGTTATTAATTCAGTTTCCAGATTTTAATATGGACGGAATGCGGTGTGATATTGAAGGCAATCTTTATGTCACTCGGCACGGCAAGGGTACAGTGGCAAAACTTTCGCCAGAAGGGGAAGTACTATTAGAGATTGAATTGACAGGCAAACTCTGTACCAACATCGCTTTCGGCGGTCCAGATGGATGCACATGCTACGTCACAATGGCTGACCGCGGGAATGTAGAGGTATTTCGCGCCGACATTCCCGGCAGGAGTTGGCGGCTATTCCAACGATAAAGAGACATCCAATTGTTGAGTTTTCTTATTGAAAAATAAAGGATATAGTTTCCAAAAGTTGTATGAGGCACAATGAATTGCGCTTAAACGCTTTTGTTTTTCTATCCAGATCAACCCGAATAGGCTTGGCAGAATACACGTGTGGTATTCTACATGATTCGTCGGATAGAACCCTCTAACAATATCAGGTGCGGTTAGGAAACTGCACCATAGGCGTCAATTTAGGGGATAAATCCCGTCAAACCTTGTAGGGCGGGGTCCCTGTGCCCCATAGGCGTCAATTTAAGCACATAATTACCAGATTGTCTCTTGTGGGAGTGAATCAACGCCAAATGCGCTTTTTGGCATTTGGCGGGTTTGTAACCCCGATTTTGTGAACCTAAACTAATTAAATCGGGGTTACAAACCCCTCCTACAAGAAAATCTATCCTTAAATTGACGCCTATGGGCGGGTCTCTGTGCCCCGCCATTGCTGATGTATTCAAACAACGGGCGGGCACCAAATCAACGGTATGAATGTCTTTTGGCATTCCCCGGAGACCCGCCCCTACAATCGGGTTGCGGTGTTGTTTGGGTTAAAATGTGTGAAACCTGAAATAAATTCTTAAATTGACACCTATGTGCGGTTAGGAAACTGCACCTACCAGGTTAGGGTAATCGTGGTTGGAAACACCTCTAACTATGGTGACTTGTGCAATTGAATGTCTCTGGTTCATATATAAAAAAGCTTGATTATCATTCAGATTTCGTGTAGATTATATCTATTATCCCAAACGTGATTTGCAAATTGCTTGTTTATCAGCATTAGAGTGTCCATGAACATAGATGGCAGCTGGATTCTGAACTTATTTTCCTGAAATTCCGATTTTGCTTTTGGCAATTTTAGCCCCCACTGTGGCTGCGTTCGGAAAGGATGCTGTTCGGAAGGTATTTCCCATTTGAAGTGAATTGAAAGTTTATGAGAATCATGTAGCAGAATGCCGCTAAAAGTACAGCATAATCCTCGACTAACTGCGTGACTACACCAAAGACGTGCTTCCTCAGACACAGAAAAAGTTTGTTGACTCGCCAGCGGAGAAGGAGTTATACCAAATTAACACAATTCGTCTTGTTTTTCCACTCTTCCGCTCCAGCGGAGCGGTATGTCTATAGTAAATGTGGATAAAGGCGATAAATCAAAAAAATTTGGTATTAGAACAGTGGACAGAAATGGAAGGTAAAAAATGAGCCCCCCCAATATAATTTTAATGATGTGCGACGACTTGGGATATGGTGATGTCGGATTTAACGGAAATGGGATAATCAAAACCCCGAATTTGGACCTTCTGACGAGCAATGGGATCCGATTCACGCGATTTTATGCGGGAGGGCCAGTGTGCTCGCCAACGCGTGGCACGTGTTTAACTGGGCGACATTATTTTCGATATGGCGTAACACATGCCAATCGTGGGCACTTACCTGCACAGGAAATAACACTGGCGCGAATGTTAAAATCCTTTGGATATGCAACCGGACATTTTGGCAAATGGCATCTGGGCACACTGGACCCAAATTATTCGGGTAAGCGCAATCGTAATCCAGCACGGAATTACGCTCCGCCGTGGGAGCGTGATTACGATACTTCTTTTGCCACGGAGTATGCAGTTCCCACTTGGGATCCCGCAGTAGGTTTCCAGAGGGACGGAAAGCGTGTGGACCGCCCCTGGGCCTCGCCTTATTACGAAAATGGAACACTGGCAACGGAAAATCTGGAAGGATGCGATTCCCGGGTATTAATGGATCGCGCGATTCCATTTATTGAACAAGCTATTGAAAATGTCAAACCGTTCTTTACGACAATCTGGTTTCACGCACCCCATAGCCCAGTCGTTGCCGGACCGGAATATCGCGCAATGTATTCCGAATATAGCGAAGATGAGCAGCACTATTACGGTTGTATTACTGCCATAGACGATCAGGTGGGACGATTGTATCACACATTGGCGGCATGGGGCGTATCCCAGAACACCATGATCTGGTTCTGTTCGGACAACGGGCCCGAGGGGCGCACTGGTCGAGATGGCCGTAACCGTGGATCAACAGGCGGCTTGCGCGGGCGAAAACGATCTTTGTTTGACGGTGGCGTGGGCGTACCCGCGTTATTGCACTGGCCAGGTCATGCAGACCCCGGTCGCGTGGTAGAAATGCCGTGCAGCACGTTGGATTACTTCCCGACAATCGCCGAGGTCATGGAATATGAAATGCCAGATAATCGTCCGATTGACGGCATCAGTCTGCTACCGACCATTGAAGGAAACATGTCAGAACGCCCCACTCCGATTCCGTATCGGTTCAACAGTGGAAAAGGCGCAATGTTTGGCGCACCGACCATCGCAATGATGGACAACCGTTATAAATGCTTGACCAACCTATCGAGTGATGGCAGCGAAGATTTGTGTTTTGACATGATTAAAGACCGTGCAGAAACGACCAACTTGGCAAATGAACAACGCGAGCATATCGGGCAAACCCGCAAGACCCTGCGCGAATGGCTCCGCTCATGTGAGGTTAGCCACAATGGTGGGGATTACGACGAGGCTTATGAACCGGTCGCGCCATTTGAAGAAGTCACTGGAGACTGGCACTCAAGATGAAACAGAAATTAGTAAAGAAAGAGTGCCATTCGGGTTCGGAAGGTATTTCCAGTTTGAAGGAAATTGAAACCGAATGAAAGAGTGGAAGGTGTATCTGGTCTGAATGGTATTGAGACGCAACAAACTATGAGTCAAGCAAGGAAAAGGCACGTTTCCAAAACGTGCCTATATTTATGTTAATTTGTTCTTGTATGATTCAGAGAATGTGCTTCACAGTCAAGATGTGTAAACGACAATTGAATGGCTCTGCTAACGATAAGGGTGTGTAAATATTTGGTTACATAGGTTCAATTTGCAATGATTACGCGGCGTTTTCCACTGTAGGGAGGGGTCCCTGTGCCCCGCCACTGCACAGGACGTGCCATGCAACGGGCAGGCACCAAATCAACGGTCCGAATGCCTTTTAGCATTCCCCGGAGACCCGCCCCTACAATAGGAGTTGTGCGGATTTCTACAAAAACTTTACACACCCTAACGATAAAACTCCCTTGACAGGCGGTCCAGTCTGTGATATTATGCCTACTTTATCAACACATGGATGGTATCTAATCTGGTAATGGAAAATTACGAACCTATTTTAAAACGGCTTGAAAAAACCGCAAAACAGTATACCAATATCGCACCCGAAAACGGGCAATTTCTTTCTATCCTCATCCGATCTATTCACGCACAAAACGTCCTTGAAGTCGGGACAAGTAATGGTTACTCCACAATTTGGCTTGCGGCTGCGCTGAAGGAAACTGGAGGCAAACTCATCACCTTGGAGTTTGATCCAAAACGTGCAGCAGAGGCGCAAGCACACCTCAAAGAAGTTAATTTACACGATATTGTTGAAATACGGGTTGGCAATGCACTTGATGAAATTCCTCAATGTAGTGCGACTGTCGACCTGGTGTTCCTTGATGCTGAGAAAAGCGAATACCGACGTTATCTTGAATTGGCATTGCCTAACGTTCGGGCGGGCGGTTTAATTGTGGCTGATGATACCGTGACGATGCGCAATGAAATGTTGGATTATGTGGAATTCGTCTTTAACACATCTCTATTAAATTCTGTTGACATTCCTCTGGACGATGGTATAATTCTAAGCTATAAAACCTAAGTGTAGATTGTTGATGGCACATTTTTCCAGCGATCTGCAATACAGTCCAACTCGTGGATTTCCCAAGTTTTTAGGAATTTATAACCTACGACTAAAGGAGGAACCAAAATGATACGTTTTACAATTAGTTTTATCACCATAGGCTTGATGCTTGCACAACTCAGCAACGCTGAAATCGATCCGAATACTATTGTCGGTGCGTGGTTGTTTAACGAATCAAATGGAAAGGTCGCTGCAGATTCATCCGACAATGGTAATGATGGCAACCTTGTTGGCGGTGCGAAATGGGTAGAGGGTAAATTTGGCAACGCTATTGAACTTAATGGTCAAGATGCTTGGGTCACTGTTCCTGCGATCGGGCCGCTTAAAGACTTTACACTGTTAAAGTGGTTTAATTCGACAGGTAGAGTTGGGGCGTGGAGATGCTTTTTTAACCGTGATGGTTGGGCTGCTGGGTATGTCCATTATCAATTTCGTCCGGACAATAAGATGGAGATGGCTATTCACTCCAACAATCCAGTGCGACACCCGGGGTGGCCTGATTCAGGTTTCACAGCAGACCAAAGCACTTTGGATAAATGGTTCCATCTTGCAGTTGCATACAGCAGTACCGAAGAATCAGTTCGCGTCTACTTTGATGGGGAACTTGATGCCGAGGGTAAATGGGGTCCTTTACCCGGTGAATTTGGACCTGGCCGCATTGGCTCATGGTCTGGAGGCGGCAGAGAGTGGCAAGGGATGTTCGATGAAATGTTACTCTTCAATGTCTCATTAGAGGAAGACGACATTCAGATGTTAATGCAACATGGCTTAGAAGGGGCACTCGCTGTTGAAGCAGCAGATAAAGCTGCGACAATTTGGGGTAAAATTAAGTTAGGATTTATGGAAAATAGATAGACACTTTTCGGCAAGCATTTTGCGAGGTTGTTTATAGACTCCTCATATTATAGTAAATTAACCTAAGTTGCTACGGACAAGATTTCAAGTTAGCAACACTGCTTTTACTGAAAAAACAAGGCTTTTTCGCTGATTCTTATGTTTTTTGTTCTAAATCGGGGTTAGAAACCCCTCCTACAAG
>JAGWBU010000076.1:27831-44882 GCA_021295735.1 Candidatus Poribacteria bacterium
GACGAAACCACTGTTAGTCGGGAATCGGAGTTCCCTCGGACAGCTCAGATGTCCAGTTAATTGTAGAATCCGCTATAATATGTCCCTTCAATTCAAACTCTCAGACAAATCCACCCGTTTCACAGAATCTGTTATCCGAGGCATGACGCAGTTATGTCTACGTCACAATGCGATTAATCTGTCGCAAGGCACACCCGCATATCAACCGCCAGATGTAGTCAAAGCAGCAGCAGTTAAGGCAATTCAAGAAGGATATAACCAATATAGTATCACATGGGGAGCACCAGAATTTCGCGAAGCAATCGCACATAAAATGACGACTTTCAACTGCATTCCAACTGATGCTGCAAAAAATGTTACCGTCACCTGCGGCTCAACTGAAGGCATGCTATCCGCTCTACTTGCCATTATTAACCCTGGTGACGAGGTTATCATTTTTGAACCCTTTTATGAAAACTATGGGCCTGATACCATTATCTCTGGTGCAAAACCCGTCTATGTAGCACTTCAAGAAACACAAACTGCAGATGGTGTAATGCGGTTTACTTATGATACTTCCGAACTCCAAAATGCTTTTTCTGCCAACACAAAAGCGATTATTGTAAATACTCCCAACAATCCGCTTGGCAAGGTTTTTACGCAAGACGAACTCCAACAGATTGCTGACCTCTGCTGTGAACATGACTGTATCGCTGTAACTGATGAGATATACGAGCATATGATCTATGATGACAAAGCGCATATCAGCATCGGATCTTTGTCGCAGATGCGGGATCGGACGGTTACTGTGTCAGGATTGAGCAAAACCTATTCTATGACAGGATGGCGTTTAGGGTATGTCGTGGCACCTGAAGTTTTAACAGATGCAATACGCAAAATGCACGATTTCTTAACCGTCGGTGCGCCGCACCCCTTACAACGAGCAGGTGTTGTCGCGCTCAACCTGCCACCAAGTTACTATCAAGAATTAGTCGATAAATATAACAAAAATCGCAAAAGACTCGTTAATACACTTAGAGAGGCAGGATTCCGTTGTCATCCACCAGAGGCTGCCTATTACATTATGACAGACATCTCCGATTTTGGATTTTCCGATGACACAGCATTTGCCAACTGGTTGGTCAAAGAAATTGGTGTGGGAGGCGTGCCGGGTTCCAGTTTTTACAGCCGCCCACACCTTGGCAAGACCAAATTTAGATTTATGTTCAGCATGGCGGATGATGTACTTGTTGAAGCGGGTGAAAGGTTAATGAAGATAAAATCAAAAATCTGACCTGCAGTGACTGATTCGTTCAATTTTTCAGTAGTTTCCACATTCGGGCAAAGATCTCTTCTTGTAGGAACGAGCTCCAGCTCGCGACCTGTCTAATATTTTGGCGAAAACTCTAAAACAGAATCGATATAACAGTAACGGGTTATGACACGAAATTTTCATAGAGGAACAATATTATGGATACAGTTCTTGATAACGAAACACGGGAAATCTTTCGATCAGAAATAGAAATAATTATTCAGCACGACGCAAAGTATATAACCCTCGGTCCTGATGAGTTTGAAGCAATTGTTAATGCATTTGAGTTTACTTTAACAAACGGACGCGAAAAGGTCAGAGCACAAATGATATATGACCTTGTTCAAGAAAAAAGAGATAACTAATATGCGGTTAGAGCGGATTCGTCTCAAGACATTCGGTTGTTTCCAACAGCAAGATTTCGAACTGTCTGAAGGCATTAACCTAATTTTTGGTCCTAACTTCAGTGGCAAAAGTACGCTTGTTAACGCTATCTTTTTCACTTTAACCGGTAAACCGATAGTGCCAAGGGTTGATGCTGCAGCGATAAAGAGTGCAAAATCGTATAGCGGAACAGCTGGGCTGCAATTCGTAGAAGATGGGGAACGTTATATGCTCTTCCGTGGCACCGGTAAACGTTTCCAACTCAGGCATGAAAAAGAAGGTAACTGGCATATTGTTTTTGATGATAAGCGTATCACGGTCGTTGAATCTACGCTAAAAGACAAGTTTGGGATTATGCATGACCGGCTTGCCTTGACAACATTCCTTCGTGAAGGTGAAATTTTTGAATTTCTTGCCAGACAACCTGCCACTCGACGCGATATTCTATTCGCGCTCCTCGGTATTGACAAATTGATAGAGGTTAGAGAACGGTTCATTGACGCACGTCGCCTGGCGAAACGCGAACGGAGTAGGATTCAGGCACATCAGAATAGTCTACGGTTCAGTGCACAAAATGCACACAAAACAGAAATTGAAAGAATAGAAGCAAAATTGAAAGAACTTGAAGCGGCGGACAGTACGGAAACCGGAGATGCAGCATTAATCGCTGAATGGAGGCAGAACCACAAACAAGCACAAATACAATTAGATACCCTCACACGAGAACAGACCGAAACCTTAAGTGGTTTCAACAGTATTTCCCACTTACGCGAGATGATAGCTACTATTGAAACAGCAGTTAAGGAAGCCGCAGGATTAGAGACGGAACGCGAGGAGCTCATCCAAAAAATTGGGAGTCTTGACTCTCAAATTGGAGGTTTGACGAATGTTTGTAACACCCTTCACACGCTGATTGAGAGTGACGATGGACATTGTCCCACCTGCCATCAGAAGATAGAACGAGAAATCGTTCAGAAGATTATTGAGGAAAAGGAAACCGAAATATCGCAACTATCTGCTGAATTAGAAACTCACAAGAAAACTTTAGCCGAAAAAACCGAAAGTTTAGAAAGTCGGCAGGAACTTGAACAGAGACTGCAGACCTTGCAGACGAAAGTAACTCGGTTAGAACAGCTTGAGCCAGATATTGATAAAATACAGACTGAAGTTAACACACTTACAACTCGGCTAAGTGAAAAAGGTGTGTTAGAACAAGAAACAACGGATGAATCAACCAACAACGATGGGCAATCTGTAGAGTCCATCCCCGAAAATATAGATAAACGTCAATTGAAAGCGCGAATTGACAGCGAACGGAAAAAACTTGAAAAACTTAAGCAGGAAGAGGCGGTGCAATTAGATAGACTTGAGCGACTCCAGAAGGTAAACGCTGAAGCAGAACAGGTTGAAAGGACAACGCTCAGTTTAGAACTCGCTTGTGCGGGTGTTGACAAAACCATCGAAACACTTCAACGCCAAATCCTTAAACCTGCGGAGGAGGAACTACATCGCAGACTTGAACAGATGGAACTTTTTGGACGAACGCGTATTGACTTACAGAAACAACATTTGCTCCCTTCAGTAAAGATAGATGGTGTTGATCGGAGTTTGATGTTGCTCAGCGGTAGTGAAAAAATGTTCCTCTATCTCTGTTTTAAGGTAGCACTTGCCAAAGTTTTAGGCAATCCCGGTTTCTTTGTGTTCGACGATCCAACGCTCCATTTAGATGGTGAGCGAAAAACTTTGATGGTGGATTTTATCCGAAAACTCTCCGAAGAACATCAGGTGGTTGTGACGAGTTATGATGACAAAGTGCGTCAGGGATTGGAAGGTGCACATCTAATAGAAATGAAGCGGGAACTGTAGGAATAGACTTCCTATATCAAAATAACTAAAATCGTTTAAGAAAAATATCCCCATTATCCCGCTGGTTGTTACTCCAGACGACTGCACACTGCCCATTCCCAACGGATACGACAAAGGGTGGGAAATGCTCGCCTTCGCTTGTAGAGATAGGCACACCCTCTTTCTCCCATAATAGATTACCATCTAAATCAATTTGTTGACAGTAGATTGCGTCAACGCTTTTTTCGCCGAAGTCACCTCGGTAATCTATCCATGCAACAAAGAATTGATCTTCGGCAGATTGCACGATGAAAGGTCTATCTTGATGACCACCTGCGGTGCAAAGCGGGATACCATCACTTTCCCAAGCCAACGTTCCGTCAGCACCAATGCGTTGCGTGTATAGGTCACCGTAGATATCGCGTTCGTCTCGCCACACAGCAATGATTCCACCCTTGCCGTCGTTGACAATTGCAGCGTTTTTTTGAATTTCGTCCGCAGTACAGACTGGAACGCCTATCTTCTGCCACAATTTCTTTCCGTCAGGAGAAATGCGTTGTGCATAGAGTTGGTCATTAATGAAATTTTCATATATCTGCCAGACAACTATAAGACCACTTTTGCCATCTGCCACTACACGTGGTTCACCTTGCATGCCGTTTTCAGGCGTAATGAGGAGCGGTGTATCCCATAAAGGTCTCGCGTCAAAACTGAGACGATATGCCATAATATGCCAAGCATCGTATCCAATAACGTCCCACCACACAATGTAAAATCCACCTAATCCATCTGCAATAAGGATGGGATTGCTCTGTAGCGATTCCGATGGAAAAACAGGTATACCGTCCTGCTGCCACATCATTGTCCCATCAGGATTGATACGTTGGATATAGAGGTCTTGGAATTCGGAACTTCGGCGTTCATCTTCCCATACGACGATTGCACCTCCCTCGCCATCACTCAAAATTGCTTGCGTAGATTGGTCTGCAGCATTTGTGCAGATAGGAATTCCATCCGTTTGCCAAAGCACTTTGCCCTCAAGGTTTACGGCTTGGGCATAAATATCCCAACTGCCTCCACCACGTCTGTCGTTCCAAACTACGATTGCGTGCGTATCGTGCCGAATCATGCGTAAGCGACGTTGATTTCTATCTGCGGTGGATATCGGCAGACCGTCCGTTTGCCACATCGGTGTGTTATTGTTATCTACACGTTGCGCGTATACATCCCAATCCTTACCGGTGCGATAATCCTCCCATACGACGATAACGCCACCTTTACCATCGTTTACAACTGACGGGAAAAGTTGACCATCTTTGGCAGTAGAAACGGATATTTTCTCAGACGCGGTTGTGGATTGTAGGAGACAGAAGACTCCCACAAGGAAAAGAGGAATGAACTTTACCAATGGGAAACTCATTCGGTGAAAAGCGTTTTTGGTGTCCATAAGTTGACCAATGTTCCTCTGGTATATAAATCAAGTGCTTCCCAATTCTGGATAGGTAGTTCAATATGTGCAAGTGCAGCTGTGGGCATCCGCTCAATTTGCCCTGTCAAGTGCCGCACGAGTTGTTCCATCGTTGGGTTATGCCCGACAACCATGACTCGCTGAAATTTATCAGGTAGTACTTGTAATTTTTCGATGTAAACGCCCGGTGGGGCAAGGTAAAAACGATCTAACCGCTTTACTTTGGCGGTATAACCACATGCTTTTGCGACCTTAGTAGCGGTTTTTCTTGCACGTTTGGCTGATGAGGTAAAAACACGATCTGGAATTAACTCTTGTTCACGCAGATGTTTTCCCATACGCGGTGCATCTCGTTTACCGCGTTTGTTAAGGGGACGGTCGTAATCGGATAGTTCTGGATTGTCCCAACTGGATTTGGCATGCCGCAAAATGAGAAGCGTTTTCATGGTAATTCTCGCTATGATTTGGCCCGTGAGTGTTCCTGATACTTTTAAATCTGTGTCCAATCCATGATGACACCTAAGTATTTATCCTTATGATCGGTCAAGCCATCGTAAGCGGATTGTGCATCTTCGGGATTTATTACATGTGTTAGCAATTCCTCAACCTTGAATTTGCCTTCCTTGATAAGGGAATAAACTATTTGTGAATTCCGTTCAAGCGAATGTTTCGATTCACCTGAGTGCATTGTTGGATACACCCACTCATGTGCACTTCGCAGCGTGACCGCACCTAAGCCGATGAGATGCGAATAATTGAGTATCGCTGTAGCATTTGTGATATATTCTCCGCGTGGCGAACCGAGCAGGATGACCTCTCCTTTAGTGCGAGTCAACTGATATGCCAATTCGACAAGCCGTGGGTTGCCAATCGCTTCAACTGTAACCTCCGCCTTTTGCCCATCTGTTAAGGCTTTGACGCGTTCAATTACATCCTCTTCGTCAGGATTGATCAAATGTTGAATACCGCACTTTCGGGCAATTTCTATCCGTTCGGGGACCCTTTCAACGCTAATTACCTTCATACCAGCCAAATTGAAAAGTTGTGAGGCAGAATTGCCAACTAACCCTAAGCCGATAATGACAGCGGTATCACCAAATTCAGCCGAAGAAACACGCAACGAAGTCATCGCGACTGTTGCCATTCGCACAAACGGAATCAGTTTAGCATCCATCTCTAACGGAGGTTTGAACGTCAACATTACAGAAGCAGTTTTAACGATAGATGCGTGTGAGCTGTAGCAGAATACGTAATCTCCAACTGCACACTTTGTTACGTGCTCACCCACTTTTAGCACTTCACCAATAGCCGTGTAACCTGACCCGTGCGGAAACCGAGTCCCGCTTTCTAAACCGGTATATCCTGCGCCTTCGGTGCCGGGACTAATTAGACTGTAATGTGTTTTAAGCAAAATCTGGTTCGGTGCCAGTGTTTCGTCAAGTTCAAAATCTTCTAACGTTGCTGAACGTTTCGCTGGCATGATAATCTGTTTGCCTTTCATGGCGTTGCTCCTCATCAAGATTTATGAGTTCGTTTCAGTTGCTTTATGATAGCAGTGATAGGTTGGGAAGTCAAGATAATATTCAAGTTCTTGATAAAAACGTGAGCTAGGCATAAAGGCTTAGGTTGGGTAGAACGGAACAGAGAAAGAAGGCGTCAAAAGACAAACGTTAGGTTTCGCTCCGCTCTACCCATAGCTGTCAATTTAAGGATATACCCTCTTGTGGGAGGGGTTTTCAACCCCGATAAACATATATAAATCGGGCTTATAAGGTTTCCCTCCCACAAGAGGCAATCTGGTAATTATGTGCTTAAATTGACGCCTATGGGTTTCGCTCCGCTCTACCCAACCTACACACTATAGCTGCGATTAATACGAAAAGGACTTATATCAAATGTAGTTTCACCGGTAAGTGCTAATTCGCTCATGATGCGTCCGACAAGTGAACAAAACTTAAAGCCGTGCCCAGAAAAACCTGCTGCTATCAACAGATTAGGACAGAGCGGATGCGCGTCAATAATAAAATCTTCGTCCGGTGTTTCGGTGTAGAGGCAAACTTCAGTATCAACCGTATTACCAAGTTCGGGGACACGTTCGCGCAAATAGGTATCCATCCGTTGAATGTAATCTGAATCGGGTGCGCGATTACACGTATTAGGCGAAACAGTTTGACCCATGCCGTGTCGTGCAACCTTTACACCGTTTTTCCCAAAAAAAGGCATACCATACATAAATTCGTTTTCAGATGTAATCTCTGTAAAGATTGGGAACCGTTCTGGTTCAAACATTGCAATGTCGGAGGGTTTGTAATAGCAGACTTGCTGCTTTGTTACTGTGAGTGGTAGGTTCAGTTCTTTGAGTAAAGAGGATGTCCATGCGCCTGCAGTTACGATGATTTTTCTACCACAGAATTGGACGTCTTCCGTATGGGCAATTGGAATATCAGATTGCCAATCTATTCGGGTGACAGGCATCTCTTCGCGAACATCAACTCCGTGTTTTTCTGCCACTTGCAGGTAAGTCAAAACGCATTCGGAAGCATACAGAAAACCGGTATCTTTCTGCCAAAGGATATCCATATCATTAGAAACTCGAAATTGCGAGAACTGTTTCGCTAATTGTTTCGCATCCCACCACTCCGATTCAACGCCTGCTGCATCTAAACTTTGCCGAACAGAAGTCACATACTGATTTCCGCTTTCCCCTATATTAATACTTCCAGTAATGAACAGTAATTGTTTCCCAGATGCTGATTCAAGATCGCGCCATTCTGAGTATGCGGTTTTCATCAATTCGGTGTAAAAGGGTTTATCGTAAAAGAAGCGGATGATGCGCGTTTCCCCGTGTGAACTACCAAATGTGTGTCCGCGCTGGAATTGCTCTAATACAAGCACATCCGCACCTGATTTGGCAAGATGGTATGCGGTTGCACTCCCCATGCCACCTGCACCAATAACGATTGCGTCGTATATACGGGCCTGCATTGCTATCCTTCACTATTTTGAGGTGAAACCATGACAGGGAACATTCTTGTCACTTGTTTGATATGTTAGCAGAAGTTACGGGTACCATGCAATAAAAAAGCGAAATAGCCTGACTTTGCGGGGAAACAGGGCTATTTAGTTTTCGGTTTTTCCGGCGTATTTCATGACATACTTTAATGTTTTATAGCAGCATTGTAGTCGAGTTTCGCTATCACTCTATCTATAGCCTCAACTTACAAAAAAGATGTGCTATGCAAAGTAGTAGGCACACGCCGGGGAATGCCATAAGGCATTCGGACCCGGTGAATGACTAAAGACGAATGCGCCAAATCAACGGTATGAATGCCCTTTGCGTTGATTTCTTGATTTGGTGTATTCGGCGTTGATTCACAGGTGAGGTGTCCAATTATTTCCATATTTCACCAGAAATAACCCTGTGTCGTTTTCCTTTCTTGTTGCGCGGGTCTGGAACTTCTGCTAACATATTGATCAAGTGGTAAGATTTTCTTGTCCTGGTTCACCTGAAAATATATGGGTTTTTAATGTGATGTATAGCAGAAGTAGCGTGAAAAATCACGCTACTTCTGCTATACAAAAATATTAACATTGTGATAAAAATAACAAGAAAAACCTAAAACTATATAACCCTGCCAAATGAATATGTAAAGTTTTTGCACAAATCCGCATCCTACTATTGTAGGGGTGGGCCCCTGTTCTTGTTCGTTGCCCGGCACCTCCGATGTAGTATTTATTTGCATCTACCTGTTCTATAAACCTTTCGCACCGGAATCAACGCACTATGCGCGTAGGGCATGCTGCGGGTGCTGAGATGTGATTTGCTGAAGCTTCGGAGAGGCGAAAGGTGTCCAGGAAGTGCTAACCTTGCCAAAACTTACACATTCATATTTATCTTGACGATATGTGTTTTTTCGTGTAAAATTGTAAAATATGTGATAATTAGAAAGGCAAATAGGTTTTCCGCAGGAGGAGTTAACATGGCTGTTTTGCTTGGATTAGATGTCGGTGACGTAAGGATCGGCGTAGCCGTTAGTGATGCTCTTGGTAGCGGTGCACATCCATTATGCACCCTAACCCGCACAAATCGGCAGCGCGATATAACAGCGATAGGTGACCTTGCCTCTATCCATAAGGTAGAACGAATCGTCATCGGATTACCTATCTCACTTGACGGAACCCTTGGCACACAAGCAGAAAAGGTGCAAAAATTTGGAGCCCGATTGTCCGAAGGGCTTGATATACCTGTTGAGTTCTGTGACGAAAGGTTTACTACATCAGAAGCAGAAGAAATTTTGAATAAAGTTGACGTAAATCCTAAAGACCGCAAAAAAGTTATTGATCAAGTTTCCGCTGTGCTTATTTTAGATGAATACCTACGTGGGAACACAGGAAAATAGGAAGGGTAAGATTCTCATCATTTTCGCTGAGCTATTGTTGCAGATTATCTTATTAGGCAGCGTTGATTTGGAGGCATCCCATGTTCCTACGAAATATAGGATCAGTATTGACTCAAAAACGAGTTCCGAGATTCGCATCGTACACACTCGGTTGCCTTGGAGTCATCTGCTTCAGCCTGGTTTTGATTGGTGGATACTACTTTTCCCCAACCGCTCCGTCAGAGGAAATTGTAACAATTACAATTGCGCCTGGCAACAGCACAACAAAGATTGCAAAACATCTGGCGACTAATAATTTGATTCGAAGCCCTCTTGCTTTCAAAATTGCGGTTCGGTATCGTGGGATAGGCACTCAACTCCGTGCTGGCACTTATCAGCTTAGTCGTGACATGTCGCTCACGCGAATTCTTGATGAACTCAAGAAAGGGCAAATAGAGTATCAGACTTTTACTGTGCCAGAAGGAATTACTGCAAAAGCAATTGCAGAACTATGGGAATCTTCTGGGTATGGCACTGCTGAAACGTTTGTGGCGGCAATGCAGTCCACTGAATTACGCCAAAAATACGTGCCTGAAGGCGTTACAGCGGAAGGCTACCTTTTTCCCGATACTTACAAATTCGCTAAAGGAAGTACAGCAGAAACAATTGTCCAAATAATGTTGGCTGAAGCAGAAAAGAGATGGGACGAAACATTAGCTAAGGAAGCAAAAGCATTAGGTTTTACGAGACATCAAATCATCACGCTCGCATCTATTATTCAAAGAGAGGCCGGCTCCGAGTCAGAAATACCGAGAATTGCCAGTGTTTTTCATAATCGTCTTAAGCATAATTGGCGACTGCAAGCGGATCCAACTGTGCTTTATGCTTTAGGTGATCCGAAAAGGTTATTGACAAGAGCAGACCTAAAAGTTGTATCACCTTACAATACATACTTACATAAAGGGCTGCCACCCGGCCCTATTGGTAATCCGGGAATGGCTTCTATTTTAGGAGCGTTGAGACCTGAAGAAACATCATTTTATTATTTCGTTGCTATCGATGAAGGACAACATCATTTCTCAAAGACACTTGCTGAACATAATAGAATAATTCGCCAAGTTAAACGAAGAAAAGCCTCCTCAAATCGATAGACTAATGAAATATATGATTATGATACGATACATAAGGACATAAATAAACATATACGTGTGAACGGAGTCAAACATAACTATATGGGAAATGTAGAATCTCAACAAACACTTCAGTCTGAAATCATAATTTCTGGAAAAGGGTTGATGCTGGGGGAACCAGTTGAACTGAAGATAAAGCCAGCTCCACCAGATTCCGGTATTGTCTTTCAACGGATTGACCAGCCAGAATCATCGGAGGTGAAAGTCTGCCCAGAAAATTGGGTAGAGGTATTACCGCGTTGCACAAGTTTACAGCATGGCGGGACAACAGTTAGTAGCGTTGAACATCTTCTTTCTGCGCTTGCGGGTCTTAGGATTGATAATGCAAAAGTAGAACTTAATGCACAGGAACCCCCTGGTCTTGATGGTAGTGCTTTACCTTACGTTACTAAAATCCAAGAAGTTGGACTGACCCAGTTAGATGCCCCGCGCCGTTTCATTGAAGTTTCAGAACCGTTTGCTGTTTGTGATGGGAACAAGCAACTTATTTTTTTTCCATCCGATACTTTTGAAGTGACGTTCGCGTACGATCACCCGAATACTGCACCACAATTCGCTACATGGAACATGACAGCGGATACCTATATCAGTGAAATTGCATCGGCTCGTAGTTTCTGTTTTGAGGCAGAAATTGAGGCATTGCAATCACTCGGAATCGGAAAAGGTGCAAGTTATGAAAATGTTGTGGTTGTCAAAACCGACGGACAAACGAGTTCGGAATTGAGATTTAAAGATGAATTTGTCCGTCATAAAACGCTTGACCTTATTGGGGATCTCTACCTTGCAGGATACCTGCCGAAAGCACAGGTCATAGCAATGCGCACGGGACATACGTTTCATGCCCAATTTGTACAGGCGCTGTCAGAAAAAGGTATCCTTGATCTTGCAGACACAAAAGATGGCAAGGCAGATCAAACTGTTGAGGCAAAAGATATCTATCGAATTCTGCCACATCGGCACCCGATGTGTTTGATTGATAGGGTCATTGAATTTGAAAATGGAAAACGCGCTGTGGGCATTAAAAATCTAACATATAACGAACCTATATTTGAGGGACATTTTCCAGCACAACCAGTGATGCCGGGCGTTTTACAAGTGGAAGCACTTGCCCAACTCGGTGCATGGTTGCTGCTTCAAGAAATCGGAAAAGAGGATCAACTCGGTTATTTTAGGTCTATTAGCAAAGCAACTTTTCGGAAAATGGTTATACCGGGCGACCAACTCCGATTAGAAATTGAGATTGTTCAGCGGCGTAGCACCCTGGCACGAATTGTTGGGGAAATATATGTAGACGGTGCCCTTGCAACAGAAGCGGAATTGTCTATTGCACTTGCCGCTACAGAAAACGATTAGACTCAACATGTCAATATTCTTGTAAATTTATTTTGAAAGTGCAAAACAATCAGAAAGTAGAGGCAACTTGTGACAGCGACAAACATTCATCCAACAGCAATTATTTCACCTAAGTCCGAATTAGGAGAAGGTGTCCGCATTGAGCCCTATACCATTGTTGAAGACCATGTTCAGATTGGTGCAAATACTGTTATAGGACCGCATGTTCAGATCGGCAAATGGACTACCATTGGTGAAGATTGCCAAATATTTTTCGGTGCTACGGTCGGAAATCCCTCAAAAGATCTCAAATATAATGGCGAACGGAGTTACGTTCGCATCGGCAACCGAAATGTGCTGCGTGAGTATGTCTCTATCTCTCGTTCAACTTTTGAAGATGGCGAAACTGTTATTGGCGATGATAATCTTTTAATGAATTGGGTGAATATTGCGCATGACTGTATTATCGGCAGTAAAACGATTATGGCGAATTTTGCTACACTTGCTGGTCACGTAACAATTGAAGATGATGTCCGCCTCGGTGCTTACGCTGCGTTACACCAATTTGTTCGCGTCGGTAAAATGGCGATGGCGGGTGGCTGTTCAAAAATTGTCCAAGACATTCCCCCGTTTGCACTATCGGCTGGTCAACCCGCCCGTGTTCGTGATCTAAATCGCATCGGTATTCGAACATCTCGAATTAATCCATTAGCGAAATTGTCCCCTGAAACATTTGCCCTCCTTAAAAAAGCTTTCCGTATTTTGTTCCGTTCTGGCTTACCCTTAAGACATGCTGTTACTAAAGTCAGAGAAGAATTACCAACAGACCCAGAACTTGAATATCTACTGCAGTTTATAGAATCGTCCAAACGCGGTATCGGTTTCAGCCAACCGAATCGTCCTGTGAAGCGGGAAGGATAATTTACTGTCGACACACAGGAGAAAGTCATGGATACCATAAAAGACTTTGAAATTAAACAGAGAAAGTATATGCCAATCTTTACAAAGGCGAGTGGTAAACCGACTATCTATTTAATGAGATTGATCCATTTGATGTTGCTAAAGTTTTACCGAATACGGAGCGGACGCTTGAACTGAAAAAATATGAAATCAAGTAGGGACAGGGCAAGGCAGCCTCTCCCTGATATAAAATGAAAACCAACACAAATTTAAAATGGCGCGATATTTTTTGAGTTTCAAACGGAGTGCTAATTATGAACGGAGAATGCCTTTCCCATTTATTAACAGAAGCAGAGCGAAATCATTTTGAAGAACAGGGATACCTTTACGTGCCGAACGCGCTATCATCAGAGATGGTGGAGTACCTAACAAACGCTGTTGATAAACTTCACAGCGATGCGCTTGAAACGGGTAAAGCAAAACCTGGACACCACTGGGGTTGGTCAAATTTCTTAGGGACAGATGATGCATTCTTGGAACTTGTTGACCTGCCGACAACGCTGCCTAAAGTTTGGGGTATTCTGGGATGGAATATCTATCTTTACCATGCACACATGCACGTCAAACCGCCTGCCCCGCCAGATGCCCAAGAAGGTGGCGGATGGTTGGAATGGCATCAAGACAGCGGTCGCGTCAATATTGAGATGGAGACACACCCACGTCCGCGTTTATCGTTGAAAGTGGCGTATTTCCTTACAGATGTCTCTGAACCTGGTCGTGGTAATTTCTATATCCGTCCCGGTAGCCACTTCTCAGATGTGCCACTCCCAGAGTTAGAAATCAGCCGTGACCCTCGTGAAAAAACAGTGTCAGGTATTCCCGAAGATGCAATGCCTGTGTGCGTAGAACCTGGGACTGCCGTTCTATTTGACAGGCGACTTTGGCACTCGCGCAGTCCTAACACCTCACAGATGACGCGGAAGGCGCTGTTTTACGGCTATGGGTATAGGTGGATTCGTCAGAAAGACGATATGACGGTGGAACATCTCTATGAATGCTGCGATCCGATTCGCCGTCAATTGCTCGGTGCTGCTGTTAGAAACAATGGTCGCTATGTTCCGACTGATGAGGATGTGCCATTGCGTGGTTGGCTAATTGAGCAATTTGGTGAAAACGCTGTGTATGCACAGGGGCCGCTTAGTTCTTATAGTAAATTATGTAAATAAGTTCACATATATTCTGTAGGAACGATCTCCGAATCGCGACGAAACCACTAATAGTCGGGAATCGGAGTTCCCTCGGACAGCTCAGATGTCCAGTTAATTGTGCAGACATACCTTTCCAAAGTTCTTACGCGATTCCAGCAGTTGGTGTGCTTCACCCGCTTTATCTAAAGGCAGTGTCCGATCAATGATAGGGACTAAAAATCCCAGTTCTGCAAGACGAACAAGTTTTCTAAGTTCTTTAGTCGTACCTAACGCTGATCCCATGATTGTAAGTTGTTTTTGATACATCTTTCTAATATTAATTTGCCCAATATTGCCCGTTGTTACACCACACGAAACGAGCCTGCCGTTTTTAGCGAGACTACTGATACTCTGTTCCCATGTTGCAGCACCAACATGTTCTAAGACAACATCAACACCCCGACCATTTGTTTCTTCCAATATGACCTCTGAGAAATCAACATCGGTGTAGTTAATGGTAACATTTGCGCCGAATTGTTTGGCGCGTGCTAATTTTTCATCAGTGCTTGCAGTAGCAAAAATACGTGCGCCGATAAATTTGGCAATTTGTAACCCCGCACTGCCGACACTTCCTCCCGCGCCAAGTATCAGCACATCTTCACCTGCGCGGAGTTGTGCACGTGTGATGAGCATGTGCCATGCTGTCAGGTAAGCAATCGGCAATGCTGACGCCTCAACGAAAGACAACGGACTCGCTATCCAAATCGCATTCTTGGCTGGTGCCTTGACGTACTCCGCATAACCACCGTCAGTTTGGAATCCGAGCAGTTGTTGTGTATCACACAGATTTTCATAACCGTTAATGCAGTCGCTACAGACACCGCACGGAATACATGGCGCGAGGAGCACACGGTCACCGATAGCGAGGTCGGGATGTTCCCCAGAGATTTCGACTATTTCACCTGCAATGTCAGAACCTAAAATGTGGGGTGCGCCAGTTTCTTCAAGTTTCTGCTTTATCTCAGGTCGGTCGCGGCGTGCATGGATGTCAAGGTAGTTGACAGCGCATGACTTGACTTTGACGAGGATTTCATCAGGTTCAAGGGTAGGTTGTTCCACCTCCTGGTACTGTAATACGTTAACCTCACCTTGCTCTGTGAACGCAATTGCTTTCATTACCATCATTTTTCCGATGAATCAGAATAGGTGCGCCAGATTGAATCTGCAAGTCGACTTCCGGCACCAACTAACCGTGCTAAAACGCCAATCTGTTCTTTACAAAATACACTGTCAGTTGGTTCAGGATAGTTGACCAAGTGATCTATTTCGCCCCAAACCTCCTCAAAAAGGGTTCTGATCTGAATTTCGCAAGAAACAGGTGAATCCTTTCTGGGCTTAATGACGTAGTGAATGCTGGTGTACAAACTCTCTTTCACGTCAACCTTTAAATCATGAGAGGCAAAAAAATCTTGTGATTCCGGGTCCCAAGTATAGGCTTTCGGTTGTTCATAAAGTATCCAATCCTGGCTATCCAATTTTTGTCTTATTGCAGAATGAATCTGTGTGAATTGCGATTGACACAAATGCAGCACTCGAACACCAGCAATGTCAGTTATCCGATCAAAGATATTTTCTGGTGTGATTGGGTCTTCAGTTGACGATTTACGTTGTATTTTTTCACGAAGGTGTTCCAAATTCTTTATTCGACTTTTAACTGAATGAACGATTTGTGGTGGTTGGGTTAGTTTTGGATGCGTTTCAAAAAAGCGAACTATGTTCGCGCGAAAAAGGTCTATATTGTGGTGTTCGCTTTTAACTCGCTCTATAATAGCTTCCATACTTGCTTCATCAACCATCAATTGCCCTCCAGTTGCTCCAGCCGCGTCAAGAGGTCTTTGGCAAAAATATGGAAGCCTGTTTGGGTGCTTTTAAATCGTTGACTATTGCCTAAAATAGTACTCTTATCTTCTGTCTCCAAGTTTTCACAACTCGGGACTTCCCACATAGGTGTTCTGTATTTTTGAGCCATATTTGGAAGCGTTGAAAAGGTGTGCATAACGGCCATTTCACCGATAGGCCTTTCTAACTGCACTTCGGTTAGATGCTTCCTATGGTCTTTATCTATATACTTTCGAATTGTCGCGGGAATTTGCTTAGCGTAGTTATAATGTGCTTTAGATAAATCCCATTCGCTTGCTCCGGTATATTTCTTGGCATTGAAAATTGTGAACCCCAAAAAACTGACGAAATTCTTAGGGAAATGACTTAACTTTGCATCGGAGAGTAGTGTGAAGATCGTATTAAAATCACGCTTCCAACCCTTAAGGGATTTACCAATATTCTGTATGCCGTAAAGAGAAAACATATCTGGCATGCAAGGAATGAGAAATCCATCTACAGTGGATATGACGACTTTATTAAGTATGCCAAGACTTGGTGATGTATCAATTACAACATAGTCATAGGAATAATATTTTGCGTACTCTTCACAAAAATTTCGGATTTGTGTTACAGTCCGAATTGCAAGTGGGTCCCCCCCATAAACATCATTCCATCGACTCGCAATTTTGTCTTCATAAGTATGTATTGAAAGTCTACCTGGAATCATTCCCAAGTTATCGTGTAGATCAAGGGGTTTGGCAAGGGTTTTTGGTATATCTGTCCCATCCTCAGTAGGTTTTAAGAGAAAATGGATGGAACGCACATCCCGTGCGATATTCTCAAACTCACTAAGGGGTTTTTCATCACGCGCTTGAACAAAGTCATCTATAAATGCTTCCTCAACCTGCCAGATATTGTGTAATTGCTCTGGATCCAAGCCAAATAATGTCAGATTTGATTGCGGGTCTAAATCAACAAGAAGCGTTTTATAGCCCAACTCAGCGAGTGCATACCCAAGATGATAGGTCAAAGTTGTTTTACCGACACCTCCTTTATTGTTGAATACGGCAATTGACTTCATGGCTGTTTCTCCTTCCAATGTGCTAAATATTATTAGTTGGTCAAACAAGAACAAACGATACCCAACCAAGTTGGTAAGTCAACGCAGAACCCAACACGCCGACGCATCTTTCA
>JAGWBU010000076.1:44926-51968 GCA_021295735.1 Candidatus Poribacteria bacterium
AAGTCTCAAATTATCAACATATTAGGTATAGAAGTCAAAAAAGTTTATTTTCCAGATCCGTAACTGCGGAATGTAGGATGTATACTCAGATTCTGTATACAGAATCTGCGTTCCATCTGGCGACCACCGCGGATAATTAGACGTCAGTTTATCAGTCAGTAGCGTTACATTGCTGCCATCGTCGTTCATGACGTAGATTCCAGAAATACCATCGCGTTTAGAACTAAAAACGACTTTAGTATCCGCTACTGTTGAAAACAAGACAATGAGGCAGAAAATCATTAATAATATACGCATTACGGACCTCCATTGAAATTGTAGGTTTTACCATAACCTTTTGGATTTAGATTTCCATGACTTCGTGCCGACTAACGCCCGCTAATTGCTGATTTGCCAAAACCTTATGAGATAGGATTCAAATTCTCTGGTTCGTTAGTCTCTGGATCAGTAACAGTGATATTGGTGACTACGTTCCGCTGTTCCGGATGCCGAACCGGAAAATCTTTGATTACTTCATTGATCAGTTCTTTTATTATCGTTTTAACTTGATCAAATGGGATACATTCTAAAATGATAATGGCGCGATGTTTGGAAGGTGCAATGTTGTATGTCAACCCGTACTGTATACCTAACTGCAGCAGTTCCGGTTCGACGTTGATAGAGATCTGCCTGCGTTCCTGTTCTGTAATAAAATAGCTATCAACGATGAAGTGTGTGTGAATCCACGCTTCTTTTTCTTCTATAATCTTCATGTTTTTGCACTGTAGCATGAAAAACGGTAAGTGTCAACGTTGCCGGAGGGTTATTATAACAAAAGGTCTATTTCTTTATTTTTGGACGCGGGCGGACGACCCGAAATCCAATCGTATGTGTTGAATCGAGAGGATAGAATTTGAACCGTAAACTTGAACGGAGAAACGCACTGCCGACATCCCATGCGCCACCGCGAATGACTCGTGCACGTAACACATCGCGGAAACGGAGGTTAATCGGATTTCGTTTAACATTCTTGCTGTTTTGTTGGTAAAAAGATGGGTTATATTCATCAAGACACCACTCCCAGACATTTCCAGCAAGATCGGCAATACCATTGGGAGAAGTGCCATTTGGGAATTGTCCGATAGGTGTTGGTCGATTGTAACGGCGTGCAAAATTTGCATGGTGTCGTGCTTTAGGTGGATCGTTCCCCCACGGATATGTTCGTCCTTCCGTGCCACGCGCCGCGCGTTCCCACTGTGCCTCAGTCGGCAAACTTCCACCGATCCATTCTGCAAACGCTTGTGCGTCAAACCATGTAACACCGACAACGGGTTGCGTATCGGTGTTGAAGTTTCCATCTTTCCATATCTCTTCACCTTGATGTCCGCGAGGTGAAGGGCGTCCAGTCGCTTCAATGAAGGCGCGGTATTGTGCATTTGTAATTTCGTATCGTGAGATTTGGTAGGCAGAGAGATAGACGGTGTGTTGTGGGACTTCAGCGTCAAAGGTATGTTTTTCGAGCAGGGAACTTCGTAACTTAGCGTCTGTATAGGCGGTTTCTGCTTCCTCTGGTGTAGAACCCATTATGAATTTGCCCTCTGGAATAGCAACCCATTCTATAGTTCTGAGTGTCTTTTCAGCGGCAGAACTTAATTCGGCAGTAATAACACCTTCCCAAGCAGAAAGAAGAAATATCAGAATCGTAATACAGACGCATCGCATAACCAGAAAAGTCCTTTTAGCATATTTTACCATGCCAGCAAGAATATGTCAATTTTTACAGATTGGCTAATGAGAAGCGCGATTTTGGCTTGATGCTTATAACAAATTCTGTTATATTAAAAGACAAGCAATTTGTCGGATTAAGGAAACCTACACGCAACGTAATGCACAAGATTAACTCTAACAAACTGGTTGTCGGTTCTTTGGTTGCCGAGCCCGGTACACGGGTAGAAGGGCGTTTGTCCGTCGGCAATATGGCGGATGGAACACCGATTCGTGTGCCTGTTGTCCTTATCAATGGAAAACAACCCGGAAAAACCCTCTATCTCCAAGCGATTAGCGATGGAAATGAACTGAACGGTATCGCTGTTATCCATGAAATCTTAGGTAAAATTGATCCTACAGAATTAAGTGGTAGACTCATCGTAGTACCTGTTGTCAATGTTCACGCTTTTCATGCGAAGCAAGCGTACAGTCCAGTTGATAACGTCAAGATGAACCGCTGTTTTCCCGGACGATCCGATGGCACATCAAGTGAACGTATAGCGTATCAGCTGTTTGAAAAAGCCATCCGAAACGCTGACTATTGCATCGACCTGCATCAGGGAGGTGTCCAACCGATGATTGATGAGGTGCGTGTGCGTGTTGGTAAGAAGCATCAATGCCACAGTGCTTGCCTTACATTAGCGCGTGTCTTCGGTATCGGTTATATTCTTGACCAAAAGGGGCCGAACGGACAACTGGCACAAGCTGCGCCGGATATTGGAATACCGACAATTGACCCAGAACTCGGTGGAACACACGGATGGGACACCACCAGTATCAATAAAGGTGTGCAAGGTGTCTTAAACGTACTCAAACATTATCAATTTATCAACGGAACGTCTGAAATTCCTGATCAACAAATCGTTGTCAATAAGTTTGTGTCTATCCTCAGCAATAAAGGTGGATTTGTCTACTATAAGGCAAATTTATATGATCGGCTTGAGGTGCGGCAGCCGATAGCTGAAATCTGTGATGTATTCGGAAATGTATCCGAAGTTATTCGTGCCCCTGATGAGGGTATATTCTGGTCCCACCCGGTTTATCCAATGGTTGCGAGCGGAGGCATTATCGGTAAAATAGGCACACCAATTAGTTATCTCTGAAATGGCTATCAGCTGTTAATTTTCGGCAGTCGGTTAAAGAGATTCTTTCAGAAAGTTGATTTAATTGGGTTTACAAAACCCTCTTATGAAAAGAGGAATCAGGCTTACAAAGCCCTCCTATAAGAGAGCGTATGCATAAAAAAAATCGAGAAAACTTCATAGAGCAGATGGATTCTGGTAGCGTAGCAATTTTTGTCAATGCCCCTGCTGCAATGCGGAACCACGATACAGAACACATTTATAATCCCGATCCGAATTTTTACTATCTCACAGGTTTTGAAGAACCCGATTCAATTTGTGTGATTGCACCTGACCATCCGAAACATCAATATATCCTGTTTGTGCTTCCTAAAGATGAAAAAGCCGAAATCTGGAACGGAAAACGGGCTGGTGTCAAAGATGCCTGCACACACTACGGAGCAGACAAAGCGTTCCCGATAGGCAAATTTGAGGAAAAGATAGGCAGATACTTAGAAGGGGCTGAACGACTCTATTACACACTCGGATCTGACTCACACATTGATGCAAAAATCCTTGACCGTTTCAAAAGAGGTGTTAGATCACGCATTGGCACTGGAAAAGGAATTCATACACTTATTGATCCAAGTCCGATTCTCAGTGAAATGCGATTAATCAAAAACGAAGCGGAACTGAATCGTATAAGGCAGGCAGCAGATATTACGGTTGCTGGTCATATCGCTGCTATGGTCGCAGCGCGTCCGGGAATGTACGAATACGAATTGGAGGCGATTGTAGACGCAACTTTCCGTAGCAGCGGGGCAAACAGCACCGCATTCCCAACTATTGTTGCAAGCGGTGGAAACGCAACAACACTCCATTACACAACCAACGACTGTCGAATCGAGGATAATACACTCGTCCTCATTGATGCGGGGGCAGAATATAAACGCTACTGCGGTGACGTTACCCGAACCTTCCCCGCTAACGGCACATTTACCGATGCGCAAAAAGAGATATATCAACTTGTTCTTGATGCGCAATATGAGATTATTAACACTATTCGTCCGGGTGTTTCTATTGACGAACCGCACCAAAAATCCATTGAGTTGTTGACAGAAGGCATGCTCAGTCTCGGCCTTCTAAAGGGAAAAACGAAGAAATTGATAAAAAAGGAGAAATATAGACAATTTTATATGTATCGTGTTGGTCACATGATTGGACTGGATGTTCACGATGTTAATTGTGTGCGCGACGCAGCGGGTGAGTTCAAAACGTTTGAACCGGGGATGGTTATCACAATTGAACCTGGACTCTACGTTGCGGAAGGTACAAAGAAGGTTCCTACTGATTACCTCGGCATCGGTGTGCGTATTGAGGACGATATTCTCGTAACGGAGTCCGGTTGTGAAGTGTTAACAGATGCTGTGCCGAAAGAGATTGATGCAATTGAGGAGCTCATGGAACAGAGGTAGGTAGCCTTCGTGTTGTCTACTGAGAGGTTTATCATGATTGAAGCAGTAAAAAAATTGGTCGCTGAAGAAAAGGACGAAATCCGCCAGCAGTTCAAAGCCGAAATTAAAGCTATCTTCGGTTCGTACGCACGGGGAGATAACCATGTGGATAGTGATCTGGATATTCTGGTGGATTTGGATGATGGAGCAGATATCTTTGACCTTGTCGGTCTTCAGCAATTTTTAGAGGATAAACTCGGGTGCGGTGTGGATGTCGTGCCACGTGATTCACTCCGAGAGGAACTTCGTGCTTCTGTATTCAGTGAAGCCATATACCTATGAGAAATTACAGACTTTATCTCAAAGACATACTTGAAGCAATGACTTCTATCCAATCATTTATTGAAGGCATGGATTTTGATGCGTTTATCGCAGATGACAAAACAGTTTCTGCTGTTGTTATGAAACTTCAAATTATCGGAGAAGCGACTAAAAATGTTCCAGAAACGATTCGCGAAAAGTACGAACATGTGCCTTGGCGGTTGATGGCAGGAATGCGTGACCGACTCGCCCATGGATACTTTGAGGTTAACTATTCTGTAGTTTGGGATACCATCAAGAACCGGATACCACCGCTACAACCTATCGTCGCGCAAATTCTTGAAGATATGGAAATGGAGTAAAATCAAAATCGCAACTCCTTGCAAACGTTGTTCTTGAAACATTTATTGTACACAAATACATATAGTAAAGTAATGGAGCATACCTAATGGAATACAAAGCACGTATTGAAGTTGCTACGCCACCAGGTAGTCCAAGCAAGGAGAAAGGGGATTTACTTGAGCGTTTAGCAGAAGATTTGCTTAGAATAACCCAAGTTGCTACCGATTTCGTAAATTCTCTTGTAGGAGGGGTTTCTAACCCCGATTTATAACAAAAGACATCCACATCGTCTTTTTGTTCAAAACTTTGTAAGTAGCAACTTGCGTTATCGTAGCCATCTTCAAGTAACTACTAAACCTATACCTTATAGTATTATTCCGTAACAATCGTCTCTTCTCCAAGCATATCAATAATCTTTACAGCGACGCGCGCATCAGGGCGCGGCAGTGCCCCGAAAGATCAACGCTGGAAAACCAACTCAAAACTGTCATCGCAGAGATGGATAAAATCAAAACGGCACTGCGAAAAAGATTCAACCTGCACGTCTAACGCTTTTTGATAGACACCAAAGCGTTACCAAGCCGTGTTACCACCGAAAAACCCGTGATATAAAACACAAGGCACGGCTCAAGAAAGCGATGTACGTCAATCTGAACACATTATTTTGATATATTGTCAAAAAAAGGTTGACAGAAAATGTGACAAGTTTTATAATACCGATTACTACTAAAACAATCAACTACGTTATGGGTATCCTTTCACTAAAATTATATTTAGTTGATTGCTTTAGTAGGCGGGGATGCCCACCACTTTTTTAAGGCGCTCCCTACCGCTAAAGCAACCGATAGAGGAAGCCCATAAATCAGAGGTTCTAATATGAAACATTTTCGTCGTTACATCCGATTTTTTGTTATCGGTGTAATACTGGCAGCTTTGGCGTTCGGGAGTCTGAGCCTACGTGCGACACAAACCGAGTCGTTTCGGTGTTCGGTCGCCTGTGATGAGATCGTCTCACCGGTGCCGATGCCCGATTGTTCTCATCGAACCCCTTGCCCGCAGGATAAAGCGGAGTAAGGATAACTGTAATCAATCCTAATTCAATCCTTTACAGGAGGCTATTATGAACCGCAAATTATACTGGGGGCTTGGTATCCTCATTCTGCTTGTTGTTGGTTTTGTATTCTACAAGCAATATGCAGACATACAGCAGCTCAAACAAGAGGCTGCTGAAGCACAGAAACTGCTTGAAGAAAAGACGAAACCTATAGCAGAGAATGCGAAGCCAGCAGCGCGACCGGGATTCAAGATGGTTCAGCATGACGACCATTTTCACGAAGTGCCAATAGACGCGCCAGATGTGTGGCAGGAGACACCTGTCGTGCAACCCGTGCCAGCAAATAAAACGCCAACTTATACCGGACCGTTGACCTATCACGCGGAACTGCTGAAAACAAATCCTGTGAAAGCACTTCGCTTGCAGGCAGAAGAACGCGGACACTGGATGGCGAAATGGATACCGCCATTCCCACCTGATGACCTTGAAGCTGCCGAAATCGCACGGACACAATATCTCATCATATACTATGAAACTATTGGAGATACAGATAATCCCGAATACAAAAAGGCAAATCGTGCAAGTTGGGAAGAGATAAGTCGTTCAATGGAGAGATCAAGGGAGATACGTGCAATGGGATGGACAACAAAGGAGGCGAGGGACGCGCACGGGCGCAGTAATGATTTATTGATGTTATCCTTCCCAAGATTTCCTGAAGCGGATGTTCCACAATTCCCGCTTTATGAAAAAGGATGGCGTAAAATACTTTCAAACTATTTTCCGACGCGCATTGAAGATTTGAAATTTCCACTACAAATTTCTGATTCTAAATAACAAGGAGTAACTTTATCATGTTCAAAACACTTTCATTCCTAACACTAATCGTTTGTGTGTTATCAATTTCTATTTTCAGTAACGTATCTTTTGCATACGATGTGTCAGACTATGAGTATTATCAACTTAATATCAAGTATCATAACGTAAATGGGTGTGTAAAGTTTTTGGCATGAATATCACGCTGCTTTTGTGTTTGTATACCAATAATTATTCCATGCTTCATTTTT
>JAGWBU010000210.1:0-412 GCA_021295735.1 Candidatus Poribacteria bacterium
TATTCCTTCCGGCGTTTCGTCATAATACATCGTAATATCGAGTTCACTTAATGGCGTTTCCATCCAAGACATATCCATAGGCTTCCCTCTTTCCAGAAAACTTGAGAGCACACCGTCAGCGAACCAGAGCATTCCTTGCTGGTCTTCAAAGATAAGACCTATCGTGTTCCAGGCAAGTCCATCTTCTGTTGTGAAGGTTCGGAAATTCTCTCCGTCATAACGGGTAACTCCATCGGTCGTTCCGAACCACATCGTGCCGTGGCTGTCTTCAAAAATGGTGAGGACTGTATTGGATACCAAGCCGTCTGTTTCGGTTAACGTCTTTTCGATTTCGAGTTCTGCTGTGTAGGCAACGGATACTGTCCAGTTTGACAGCAGAAATACAATTAGTATTATGAGACACAATCGTTTT
>JAGWBU010000210.1:770-1827 GCA_021295735.1 Candidatus Poribacteria bacterium
CCCTCAACAAGCATCGGGGCACCGGTCATATATCGGGATTCATCGGAGGCTAAATAGACCGCTGCCCAAGCAATGTCTTCTGGTTCACCGATGCCCAATGGATGCATCTCTTTGATTTCTTTGTTGATTGCCTCTGGATCCGGCTGTTTGGATAGAAATTCTTGATAGAGTTCGGTATTAATCGTGCCGGGACAGAGGCTATTGACACGGATATTGTCTTCAGCATACCGAACCGCCATGCTTCGTGAGAGGTGTACCACGGCGGCTTTGGAGGAGGTATAGGCGGGGTGCATTGGGAACCCGACATAAGCAGATTCGCTTGCCATGTTGATGATCGAACCGCCACCGGCTTCGCGCATCATAGATGCTCTTTACATTGACGGCGTATTGCCGATCCCAGTCTTCTTCAGAGATCTCTTCTAATTCGCCTACGACAGCGATACCGGCATTGTTGAACAGCACATTGGGCGTACCCAGTTCGGATGTGACTTGGGCAGCAGCACTCTCAATCTGGGCAGTGTCGGTTACATCGCATTCACAGAAAAGGGCAGCTCCGCCAGAGGTTTGAATCTGTTGAGCGGTTGCTTCGCCGCGTTCGACATTCAGATCCCAGATTGCAATCGCGGCACCTTCACTTGCGAAAAGTTCTGCACTTTTCGCACCAATGCCTCGTGCTGCACCTGTAATAATCGTGATTTTGTCTTTGAGTCGGTTAGCCATGTGTATTCTTTTAGAGTTCTTGCAGGAGGGATACCCATCGTTCCCATGCGGCTTTGGTGGCGGCTTTTTGTGCTTCGTTTGCTTCTTCTCCCATCCCACGCCGCAGGAAAGCGTGACCGACCCCTTCATAGATGACAGGTTCGTAGGTGACGTTTGCGGCATCGGCTGCGGCTTTGGTGGCATCAATAGTGGCGTTAATACGGTTGTCGCTCTCGCCATAAAAGCCATATACCGGTGCTGATATTTTGGGGACATCTGCTGTTGATGGCGCGCGACCGTAAAACACGAAGCCAGCAGCAATTGTATCCGAATGGACTGCGTAGCTGAACGTTTGACC
>JAGWBU010000210.1:1837-5541 GCA_021295735.1 Candidatus Poribacteria bacterium
TCGTTGAGGGGAGGTCTCGGACGTATTTCTCGACAGCGTTCAAATCTGATGTGACTTGAGAGGCGGGAAGTTCTCGAATAGCCCGTCGGACATCATCACCGGAGCCGAAGCTTTCTGTGCCGCCACCGTCGGGGCCCATCCCGGAAAGTAGGTCTGGGCAAATCGCAACGAATCCATCAGCGGCAAGTCTATCCGCCACGACCCGGATCCAATCGGTGAGTCCGAAAATTTCATGAATGACGATGATAGATGTTGCCGGTGTTTTGACCTCTGGATACACAACAAACGCATTGATAACACGGTCATTGGCAGCTGTGACTTTGACCCATTCGCCGTGGCGGGGTGATTTTTCGAGTTCAGCCTTTTCATCGGCATCACTTACATTGGCTACGAATAAAAAACCGGTAACAATTATACCGAACATGAGGGCATAGTATATCTGCATACGTTCTCCTTACTTCTGTTTTGCTTTGTGAATAATAGATTCCACGACTTTCTGCATTTCGGTGGTAGGTACTGCCCCAACCAAAGAGAAGCGAATTTTCGCACCCGACCATCTGAAGGCATCTGTTGATCCGAACTTGCGTTGATACACAGTTGTACCGCCAATTTCGATCTGAGTTCCTTCGCGTTCTCTATTACCCTGGCGGCGGGGTCTGTCCACTTCTTCAAACAGCGTGAAATTTACCAATCCATCTGTATATTGAAGAAAAATTAAATCTCTCTCCCGACTTTTCATGCTACGAATATCCTGCAAGTGGAACCCGGGAGGCAAATATTTAGGTTGGATGAGTTGAGTCTTAAGTATTTTTTCGGCTTCGGCACGCGTGACTGAACGACTGCGCCGCTGTTCGGGTTTCGCCTCTTTTTCAATGCCTTTCCATTTGTTCTCAACAGCTTCAGAATTAAAACTAATTCGGGTATAGACAAACATATCCCGAAGAACGCCTTCGGCATCTAGGTCCTCTACCCGCAAGATAACCCCGTTTTCGCGGGCAAAAAAGATGCGCTTCGTCGGTCTACCCGCGAATTTAGGTGTGATTGTTAGGATGTCCGTTTCATAATTCATTATTTTTTCTGCGGATGCCGATGCTTCCAAGTTGTAGTTTTGTGCAATCAGTTCAATCTCCTTTTTGGAAAACAGACTTCTAATTTGTCGCCATTCATTCCGGTCGCGATTCCTTTCCCGACGGTCTCTGCGATTCTCGTTATTCTCTCTTCGCCTATTATCGTTCTGGCGTTCATCTCTGTTTGGCTGACCGTTGACTGATCTACGTTCACCGACTACGGATACGACTTTTCTGTACGAGGCATCTTCAGATGTATGAATGACGTACTCTTCAAAAGTACGTGTGCCTCTTGACGAACTGGATGTTCTCAGACGGGCTCCGACGTAAGCGACTTTATGCTCGGCTTCTACAATGCGTTCCAGCGTACTGATGTCAGCAAAAAGTGTGTGTGGTGTCCAGAGTAAAAAGGCTAAAGCGGCAGACCACAAGAGATTGTGTTTCGATCGTCCGTTCTTATGAAGAATTAGATAGGTGTGTATTTGCATGGATTCACCTGTCGGTTACCTATTCGGAAAATTCAATCCCCTACATTTTCGAGATAGAGGTCGAGAAACAGTTCAGTATCGTCAACGGTTTCTGTAAATGCGGAATCCTCTGCCGACGTTTGACTCAGCGAGCCACCGACGTTTGATTTCAATGGGTTGTCTGCGAGTTGTTCGGTGTGAAGTCCGAAGTAGAAGTCGAGGGTTTCGTCATATTCCGGTGTTGATGGATAAAGATAGAGGAAGCCCAATATAAGCGCGAACATAAAGAACCCCGTCGCGCCTGCTGTTAATGGACGAGAAAACCAGCGTCCAAAATCGGAAAGCCATTGCCCGACACCTGGTAGCCACGGTTGTGCAGGTGCTTGGGCACGTGTCTCTGCTGCTTGTTGGCGTATTGTTGCCATGACAGCATCTTGAATAGATGCTGGCGCGGGATGCTCAAGCCCTTTGATGCGCACGCGATTTTCGCGGAACGTTGACAGCATGCCGGAACACTCGCTGCAAGCGTGAAGATGTGCTTCAATCCGCTGGTGGTCAGCGGGAGCTAATTCGTTGTCTAAATAGGCTGATAGTTCATCTTCAAACTGCGTGTGGATCTTTGCCATCACAGCGTCTTTAAGCGTTGATGGTACCGGATGTGAGAGGTCCGCAACCCTCTGACGGTTCTTCTCGAACGCCGATAGTATATCAGAACACTCACTGCAGGAACGCAGATGTGTTTCAATCTGTTCATGTCTGCTTGGCGTTAATGCGTTATCTAAATACGCTGATAGTTCGTTTTGAATGCGTTTGTGGTTCATATCTTTAATCGAGAATAGTGGTAAGAAACTGTTACCACTCGACTCGCTCCAGTTCTTTTTTCAACGCTTTCCGTGCTTCATGTAAACGGGATTTGACCCGCCCCAGGGTACATCCCAGGATTTCTGCTATTTCTTCATAAGCCATATCTCGCAGTTCTCTTAGCACCAGAGTTTCGCGAGCGCGGCGTGGACGATTTCTTTCTCTTCAGTACGCAACGCTTCTTCTTCAGGGGTCACGGTGTCAAGCGGTACCCACGGTTGTGAATCGTCGATCTCTGTTGGGTCCGTTTTTCGACGTTTGTACTGGTCAATATGGTTAAGGCATTTGTTCTTGACAATGCGGTAGAGCCATGTCGAGAATCGGGAACGAAACTGAAATTTCCCGATGTTTTCCCATGCAGAGACAAACGCATCTTGTGCTACATCTTCCGCGTCGTGGTGATGACCGAGCATACCGTAAGCGATGTTATACACCCAATGTTGGTATTGAATGATGAGGGTCCCCATCGCATCGGCATCGCCATTTTGACAGCGTAAAACTATCTCTCGTTCTTGTGCAATATCCAATTCTTCGGTTTTGCCCATCTCTGAATAGGTTTCCATAGTTGCTGTAAGGGTTGCAACGGACATGCTTTTCTCCAAACTGCAAGGATAAAGAGTGTGCTGCTTCAATGCTCAGGGAACCGTGACTTTCGGACAGAAATGACGCTTGAAGCGAATCGGTTCCCAGCATATAGGCGAAAACTAAATGGTCTTCTTGTTGAATTAGACATCTCAGAAAACGAAAGGTTCGTTTTGTTTTATTTAAGCACGTTTTCCTTACCGGGTGTGGTTTGGACCTGTTTAAGTTTGCCACTACCGTTCGGCCATCTGCCGAGCGCAACATCCTTCTCCTGTTTTTCAAATGCAACTGTATCAAGTACCTGATTGCCGCGTGTATCGGTATCGACGAGCATTACAGTTTCACCGTTGCGAGACAACTTAAAGTTGGCATGCAACCCCACCTCAGCTTTACCATCTTCATCTAACCACACAAGGAGATACCCGTGTGCAGGGATCGTGGTATCCGCTGGAAATGCCCATTTCTTCAGATTGTCGATTTTATCTGTCAAGTACATGCCAGTGAGGTTCACTGTGGTGTCGCTGAGATTGTGGAGTTCAAGCCAATCTTCGTAGTGTCCTTGGGGATCAGCGAGGCTCTTCGTATTGGATGCCATCAGTTCATTAATGACAATAGGACTCCCTTTCACAACGGGGACACCGACTCGATATTGTGCGGCACCCTGTTCCGCATGTACCGGTGAAAAGGCTGTCGTGCCGTGTGTCTTCACCGCATTCGCTTCAACATA
>JAGWBU010000210.1:5725-6064 GCA_021295735.1 Candidatus Poribacteria bacterium
GGTCGTAATCTTTGGTGACGGTTTGTTGAGTTCTGGATGGTTGCGGAGGTATTCGCGCCTTTCGGTTACAAAACGCTCAAGATCTGCCGGTGTTCCGGTCGCAAAATCTTGGTAGTCGTAGAGTTTCTTATCGTCTTGCTGAACTTCTGCATCAATGAGCTCTTGATATTCCTTGACGATGGGACCTAACACGTCCCAATCCAGCCATTCATCAGCGACAGTGCGGACATGTGCGAGGTAGCGGGCACGCCACTCCGGGTTTGAAAGCAAGCGATGAATAAGTGGGCGCGCTGCATTGCCTTCATGCGCTATAGGGGATGCCATTCCATTTTCTAAATT
>JAGWBU010000210.1:6123-8713 GCA_021295735.1 Candidatus Poribacteria bacterium
GGTATAAGATGGAATCTACCGTTGACATCTTGATAGATAGTGTAATCGCCGCCTTTGTGGATGTAGCCGTCGTCGTCCATAAACACGTTTGAGACTGCAAGCTGCCACAGCACTTGGTCAATATTAAGTATAGATGATAGGTTTTCCACGAGTTCTGCATCAGAAGTCGTTTCGTCAAGCATTTTGCAAAGGGCGATGAGACCTTGCCAAGGGGCTTCAATATTTTTAGTTTTGAGTTGATACGTTTCTTGATACGCTGTTGGATCGTCTCCCGCATAGGTCAAGGCACCCCCTCTACCAGGGCCTACTTTCCAACGTACGCCGCCTTTTGTGCCGAACTGCTCCGCCAGAAAATCTTTGTTATATTGCTGTAGATTAATATAAACACCCCAATTTTCACCGTTGATAACAAGTTTTACAAGATTCGTTTGCATCGCTGGGATGTAGTCGCGCGCAATCCGATTGTAAAGTACCTCGCGCAGGAAAGAGGCATCAACGTGACCATTAAGTAAGTTAAGCGTCTTGTATCCGTAGAGGCGTTGCCCGTCTTTACCGTAGTCTACGGCGATATTGAAAGATTTTTTATCTGACCTAACTGTGAAGTAGGAAGAGGTGCCTCGAAAGTGGACACCAACCTCTGGATAAACCTTCCCATCAACAATAAGTTCCGCCGGCACCTCAATATCTGTGCGATAAAATGCGTTCATCTGTTCGGACCAATCTTCATGGTGGAATCGGAGGTAAAGGGTGCGGAGTGTTTGAGCGTTGTAGAGTGAAGGTGAACCCTCGGGTATAGAGGCGAGGCTTGTCTGGACATCGGTTTCAACACTGTTATGTAGGGCTTCTTTGGATATAAGAGAAACATTTCCACCACCGCGGGTGTTGAGTGCGGCTTCGCGTTCGGCACCGGTTAATTTCCCATCCTTATTTTCATCAAATTGTTCGACCAGTTTCTCTGGTGGGCGCGGTCCCCCTCGTCCACCCCCAAAAGGCGGCATTCCGCCGGGGCCCCTGCCAAAACCTCTATCGGGAGGTTGCATCTTCTCAATTTCTTCGCGGCTGAGTTTATCTCCTGTGAACGCTTCAAAACTTGTAATACGGAGTCTGAGGTCATCCTCTTCATCACTCAGTTTGCCATCGCCATTGAGGTCAAACCGTTTCTGTTCTTGGGCGTTCGCCTGCAGCGTCCAGCCGGCAGTTATTAGCATAAGGGCTATTATTGTTTTCAGTTGTTTCATTATGTTCTCCTTTTTAGTCTTAGACTTATTTTATGTAAGGAAGTTCGGGTTTTCCGTGCTTGCTGCGTTTTATTCTTTGTCCATTTTCACTTCTGTGACATTTTCAATCCGCGAAAGTTCGGTAAAAAAGGTAAGCCACTCTTGTGGATTTGCTAATTTGACCCGGAATGTCAGTTCAACCATCTGTGATTTTTTGATCCGTTTTTCCAGCAGACGTTCGTAAATCAAGTGTTTGTCGAAAACAGAACGATAGATATTTTCAAAGTTCGGATCGGGTGGCAGACAGAATTCTAAACTAAATTCGTTATCGTTACCAAAGCGTTGATGCCAGTGGTATATGCAGAGGATGATGATACCGATGAGGAATGTCGCCAGAATCGCGACAGATGGATTGCCAGCACCGACCGCCATACCAACAGCTAACGCATAAAAAACAAAACCGATATCCCGCGGGTCTTGGATAGCAGTACGGAACCGAATAATGGACAAGGCACCGACTAAACTAAACGCTCGTGCGATGCTGTCTCCGATAATCACCATCACCACTGAAATCAGCATACATAGGATGATGAGTGTGTCGGTAAACGATTTTTGTGGGACTTTGGCGTGTGTCCATTGATAGATGTTGACGATAAAAATGCTTAGTGCGAATGAAAGTAACAACCTAAGAGCATCAGTACCAAGTGTTATAAGCGGCGGTATCGTTAAAAAATCAAATAATGTGTTCATTCCTGTTTGCCGATTGAAGGTTTAGGATATTCTACCATAATCAGACAAATTTGTGAAGAAATTGTTGGGAATTTGCTTCGTTTTTCCTGTAAATTGCTTGGGGCGTGTTAACACATCACTTCGGATAAGGCTTCGCTTCTGAAGTTAAGGCAATGTTACGTCTGTTCTTCCTGACGAATCAAGACACCCACAAATACCCCGGAAAAGATCAGGATTGCAAGCGCGTAAGGTGCTGCTTCAGCGAACATGGCTTCAGTTGTGTAACTCCAGACATTGAGAGCAAGCGTTTCGTATCCGGCGGGGGATAAGAGGAAAGTCAGTGGGAGTTCTTTCATGGTCGCAAGAAAAACCAGAGCAGTCGCCGTAAGCATACCGCGCATGAGAATAGGGAAAAGGGTTTTGAAAAATGCCTGTATGCGTGGATACCCAAGCGAGCGGGCTGCCTCCTCTAAGTTCGGCGAGGCTTGGTAGAGCGAACTTCGCACGGGTCCGATCGCTTCTGCCAGAAAGTGTAGCGTACACGCGTAGATTAGCACGGGGAGTGTCTTGTAGATAAAAGAGACTGTGTTTAAAACGAAAAAGATGAGTGATAACGCGAATGCAAGCGGGGGTATCGCATAAAC
>JAGWBU010000077.1 GCA_021295735.1 Candidatus Poribacteria bacterium
GGGTTTTCAACCCCGATTTACTTGGTTGAATCTCGAAAATCGGTCGGACAAGGTCTCCCTCCCACAAGAGAAAATCCAACATTTTTTTCTTAAGTTTACACCCGCAGCATGCCATACGCGCATGCTGCGTTGATTTATGGGTTTCGCTCCGCTTTATCCATAGGTGTCAATTTAGCGGTTCGCCACATTAGTAGGCGCGTTTTATAAACGCGTCGTTAGACAATTTTTAGCACAGATATAGCGCGTGGACAAAACGCGCTACCTTTGGGTAATAAATCGGGCTTAGAAAGCCCTCCCACAAGAAAATCAGGCACTAAGTTTACACCTATGGGTTTCGCTGCGCTTTATCCCGCCAAATCATGCAGCATACCATACGGGGAATGCCTAAAGACGAATGCACATATGGCATTCGCCATGATTCATACCGTTGATTTGGCGTATGCTGCATGATTTGGTGTTGATTCCCTACATTTACATTTGGATATTATCAAACTCACGTTATGTATATGAGAATCTGGTAGACTACGCACATGTAAACGAAAACACGAAATTTAGTTGATAGAACAACTCTTTTTCTTCAATAGAACGAATCTTTTTCTTAACTAAGCAGAACAAAGTGTCACTTGTGCTACAGCGTAATCAACTGCATGTGATAGACTAACAAAACTTGTAACGACACCGAGTTCTGATGCGTATTCCTTTACTTTTCCGTGTAAAATAAGCGATGGTTTCCCAACAGTATTCGCGCAAATTTCTACATCCTGCCAGTACATCCCGACTGTTAAACCTGTACCGAGTGCTTTCAGAGTCGCCTCCTTTGCGGCGAACCGAGCGGCAAGTCTCGAATAACGAACCGGTGTTTTTCCACAATATGCAAGTTCCTGAGGCGTATAGACGCGATGTTCAAACTTACTCCCCCACCGAAGCGAGAGTAGTCTAATCCGTTCGACCTCAATAATATCTATGCCAATCCCTTGGATTTTTTGTTGGAGCATCAATTTTGTGAGTTGTTTCTGATTTACCGATAAAGGGCATCTGTCATCCGTGCTGCGCGGGTTGTAGCCTTCACATCATGAACACGTACAATATCTGCTCCATGTGCGATTGCCCAACATACTGTTGCGATAGTGCCTTCAACCCTTTCGGTCACAGGTAGATCTAACAGGTTACCGATAAAAGATTTCCGTGATGTCCCGATTAATATCGGTTTGTTTAGTTGCTTGAATACGTCAAGATGCTTTAGAATCTGTAAGTTCTGTTTGATAGTTTTGCCAAATCCGATGCCGGGGTCTACAATGATACGGTCAGGGTCGATCCCATTTTGCGTTGCATCACCAATCCAATTTTTTAATGCCTCGCAAACCTCTTTCACAACATTTTCATACTGTGGTGCGCGTTGCATGGTGCGTGGTGTTCCCTTCATATGCATAAGGATAACACCAGCTTCCATTTCTGCTGCGACGTGCACCATCGCGATATCCCCGCGAAGTGCAGTAATATCGTTGATGATGTGTGCCCCAGCTGCCAGCGCGTGTTTCGCCACCACAGCTTTTACTGTATCAATAGAGAGCGGAACGTCCAGTTTTTCAGAAACGAGTCCTCGGATAACAGGTAATACCCTGTCTAATTCTATGTCTGCAGGCACCGGTTCTGCCCCTGGACGCGATGATTCTCCTCCAATGTCAATAATAGTCGCCCCCTCTGCTACCATGGTTTTAGCATGTGTAATCGCGGTATCAATATTATTAAGGTAAGCACCGCCATCTGAAAAAGAATCGGGGGTGACGTTCAGGACACCCATGATATGGGTACTGCCGCCAAAAGTGAGCGATTTACCACGGCAGTTCATGTGAGGGGTTTAGCTGGTAACTGTGGTCGGGGCCCGAGGATCTCTTCTATCTCTTCTGTAATTAGTGTTTCCCGTTCTAATAAGGCATCAGCGAGCAATTTCAAACCATCAAAGTTTATCTCTATAATCTCTTTCGCCTTTTTGTAACACTCCATTATGATGTCGTAAACGGCTTTATCAATAGCGATCGCTGTGTCTTCACTGTAATCTTGGTGTACTGCCAATTCTTTGCCAAGGAAGACCTGTTCGTCTCTTCTGCCAAAAGCCAATGGGCCCAACGGACTCATGCCCCATTGTGTAACCATTCGACGGGCAAGATGGGTTGCCTGTTCAAAATCGTTTTGTGCACCAGTCGTCTGTTCACCGAAGATAATTTCTTCGGCAACACGCCCACCGAGTGCAAAGATAATATGTGCGAGCAACCTTTTCTTACTTAGGTTATGCCGTTCTTCAAGTGGGAGCATAGCCGTTACACCAAGTGCTCTACCACGAGGCACGATTGTACATTTATAGTTAGGATCACTTTCTGGCACAAAATGCAACATGAGTGCATGTCCTGCTTCATGATAGGCAGTGATACGTCTTTCTTCCTCACTAATCACCAAACTACGGCGTTCAGGACCCATCAAGACGCGATCTTTAGCTTCATCAAAGCAACTCATGTCGATCGTTTCTTTGTCTTGCCTCGCGGCAAGCAATGCTGCTTCATTCGCCATATTTTTTAGGTCCGCGCCTGAGAATCCTGGCGTTGCTTTTGCTAATATTTCCAAGTCAACATCCTCAGAGATTTTGTAGGGTTCTTTTGTGTGAACTCCGAGAATGGCTTGTCTGCCTCGGACATCGGGTAAATCAACGATAATCTGACGGTCAAACCTGCCGGGACGTAATAGGGCAGGGTCAAGAACATCGGGACGGTTTGTAGCTGCAATCACAATAACGCCTTCAGATGCCTCAAAACCTTGCATTCCAACAAGAAGTTGATTTAAAGTTTGTTCGCGTTCATCGTGTCCACCGCCGATGCCAGCACCTCGGTGACGCCCAACAGCATCAAGCTCATCAATAAAAATGATACAAGGTGCGTTTTTCTTGCCTGTTTCAAATAGGTCACGGACTCTGGATGCACCAACCCCGACAAACATTTCAACAAAATCGGAGCCGCTTATGTCGAAAAATGGCACATCTGCTTCACCCGCAACGGCTTGTGCCAACATCGTTTTACCTGTACCGGGAGGACCGACTAACAGCACACCTGTAGGAATTGTCCCACCAAGCCGCTCAAACTTCTTAGGTGCTTTGAGAAATTCTATAATTTCTTCAAGTGCTTCTTTCGCCTCGTCTACCCCCGCAACATCTTCAAAGGTAACCTTCTTATCACTTTCAGTATAGAGTGTAGCGCGGCTTTTACCAAAGGAAAGTGCGCGGTTTCCGCTTCCCTGCATCTGCCGAGATAGGAAAATCATCAGACCCAGGAATATCAATAATGGCACTACCGTCGTACCGAAAACAAGCAACCATTCGGGGAAATTAGAAGCAGGTTTAGCATCGTAGGGAATTTTATTTTTATCAAGTTTTTCCTGAATTTTGTAATCATCATTTGGGTCACGACTCGTCTTAAATTCTCCCGACCATTTGGGTGGGAGAACTACCGCTTTTTCCTCCATATCTCGCACGATTCCTGGCAGGTAATTCTCAGCAAATTTACCCGTAATCCATTCATCATCAAGAATCAAGTAGCCGTCAAAGAGGTTGGCTTCCTGTGTTATATAGTTATGAAAGTCAGATGTTGCTAACTGGTGAACCTGGTCACTGCGGTTGATAAGTTGGTAGATAGCGACAATAACGACTAACCCCAAAATAAACCACACAAACATGTTTTTTGTGTTCTTGTTCACAACCTATTGCCTCGTTCTACATTAAAATTTATCGTACTTGGAGCGATGCTGTAGACCATAGCACGCATTCAGGATAGATCTCAATTAAGTACGCCCAAGCAATTTTAGTGATAATATGCTTGCTTCGCGTGTATCTTTGGAAATATGTTTAAAACTTTGTGAGTAAATTATAACATACTTTTTGCTTAATAGCAACTGAATTTGAAAAATTCTTCTCTCTCTCACCACTACTAATAAAGTTCTAACTGATTATACTTTTTCCTTAGTGGCAATTTAGACATCTTGAAACACGAAGGAGTGTCCCAAATTTACACTTAAAATTAATTTTAGTTGACAAAAGTAAATTAACTATGATACACTGGAGTACAATCATGTCCATAAGGAGGAATAATGAAGTGGTTAAACAGGTACTTTTGGTCGGTGTGCTGTTATTTACAATGATGCCTTACGCTTTAGGGCATCTTACCGACGAAAAACTTCAAAATTTCCAATATGACGCGGAACTCGTCCCTGTCGCACCCATCGTTGATGGATACCTTGACGACCCCGTATGGGAAGACGCGTACCTTGGTAAACTCAACCAAGAAATTATTGGCGGGTATAAGTGGCCTGAATCCGATGATTTCACCGGATCATTCAAAGCGGTTTGGCGTAGCGGATTCCTTTATGTCGCTATCAAAATACAAGATGATCAGTTTGAAAAATATCAATCTAAACTCTTAAGGGAAGACCGACTTATCCTCCAAATTGACGAGTTTCACTATCAACGTAAGGATGATCTCCACCGCTATGAAATTCCTATTGGAGTAGAGACAGGCATTCTGCAATCCCCTTTAGCATCAGTGGCTTGGGGAAATGATGGGCAAACTTGTGAATTAAGTTTTCGGCTTGGAGACATCGCAAGTAAAGATAGTGTTATAGGTTTTAGTATAGCCTATGATGACGTTGATAACGGTCAACTACAAAATACAATTGCTTGGGCACCAGAAGGCTATACAGAACAGAATGACATGCTCCCCGATATCGTTTTCACAGCGAAGATAAATCCTAATGCGCAACAAAAATTGATCCGATGGGGACAAATAAAGAGACTCTATTAATAACACATATCAGGGCAATTCCAACATTCAGCACATCCTAAAAATGTTGGAATTTGCCCTAAATTTTGAGGAACCGGTGTATTATATCGGAAAAACTTTAGAACTTATGGGTATAGTATGTTTAGGTGCCGCACTCTATTTAGGTCTTTTTAATCCTTTTGGGTATAGTGAAGCCAAAGCCATGGGTGTTGAGATGGGTTTCTTAGCACTCGGCATCGTTGTCTTTTTCATTGGAAGGCTTATTGAAAAACAGCATTAGAATTTATCGTCTGTTCCCCCTAACTCAACAAATCCCGATCAGGTCTTACCTGTTTGAAACTCCTTTAACATAAAATTGAAACTATAATGTTGAACGTCATTCCATATTCTGCTCACTCTGTCTGTGGAGATGATGGGTTCGTGGGTTGGTCTGCGCGGATATATCCATAAACCGGGATACGAATCGGTAAGGAAGTTACCGAGGTTGTCATACGGATTTCTTCACGTAACAGGGAAGGTGATTTTGATATATCCCATGATACTTTGAACCATCTTTCGTAACGTGATGAATCTGTTTTAGGTTTTACCGTGTTGGATATATCAACAATTTCTAAATAGTTGGATGCCTGAATACTTAACACTGTAAACTCGATTTTTGCAGAAAGTGTAAATTTTAGCGAAGGTATTGTCCCCCCATTTACTGCACCATAGGAGAGATTTTCCGGTTTAACTGTCACAGGTCCTACAATTCTTGCTACAATTGGTAATGTCAATGTCCGTTCATTCGGAAAAGCTACTGTGAGTAGCGCGGAAATAGGTGGCCCAACATTGTAAGGGTGACCCTCAGAATTAACCTCTCTATTGCTTTTAGGTACTCGCAATTGAATCGTGATTATAAAACACTCTGAACGCAAATCAGGTGCTATATCCCATGTTAACATTGGATATTCTGAAGGTAAGAGACGAATCTCTTGTTGATTGAGTGGCGCGTTGACACACAGCTTAATTCGCCTTTCATAAGGTGTCTCAGGTAAGATTTCTCCGAAATCACAAACCTCTGCACTCAACGTAGCAAACCGTTTTACTGATGCAACAATCGTCAAATAGACTTGCGGCGTTTTAGGGCTATCTGTAAAAAAAATTGCAGTCGCTGGAGTCGTATCATCAGGTAGGATTTGCGGATCAAGAAGTACCTTGAACGTTCCTTCTGTATTTGAGGGAATAACATTTGGCCCCTCAATTTCAGCGTAACTACATCCTGTTTGAATTCTATTAATATGGATTGGTCTGTTTCCGATGTTTTGTGCCAAAACCGTTTGTGTTACCTGTCCTTCCCATTCAGGAACTGTTCCAAAGTCAAGTCGTGTTTCAGAGAGGACTAACTCCCCCGAAAATTCTCGTTGGTTATTGACTAAGATGACTATTAATCCTGAAATTAGTAGTGCAGGAATGACAACTGTCGTCAGAATTTTGCGTTTTGACATAGCCCTATTTTTGGTGTTGTGCCAGTCTATCTTATCGCGCTTTGATCTAAACGAATTAGGATTGGATTTATAGTATATCTTACCACCTTGCCATTGTCTATAAAAAAACCATTTGATTTGACATTTTTTTTCTTTTGTGGTATTTTTATAATAGTATTAGAAAGTCTGAATTTTACAATGGATCTTCTATTTTTTAACAAAGGCATAAGACGAGAGCTGAAAGAGTTTTTCGATGTATCTGGTTAATAAAACATAGTTATACCAATTCTAATATACAATGTCCCATTTAACATACTGTAATTTAATGGAATATCTATAGAAGATAAGAATGTCCGAGGCGCAATGAATTGCGCGACTACGAACGGTCTATTTCTTACAAGGGAAGTTATTTTTAAGAAATGGTATTATTTTAAATTTGGGATGATTTAAGTTGTAGGGAGGCATACAATAGATTTATGAAGAAACTCACAATTTTTCCAATGATTCTAATCTTATTCGTCTGTTTTGCTTGTGATACGAAACAGAAAGGCCGCAGCTATCTATCGGTAGGGAGAGATAAGCTGATTGAAAGTGGACTCGCAATTGAAGCAGTCCAGCTTCTCACGGAGGCAGAAAAGAAAGAGGAAGATAAAACAGAACCACGAGCGCTGCTTGTAATAGCATATTCACACGCGCTGGCATCAGGCGTGACAAAAGGGCAGGACTTTGAGTCAGAATATAAAAGACAGAGAGCTGAAAGAATAGATGCCTTGAATGAAGCAGAGATAAACAAAATGATCGAAATTCTCAGCAAACGTTCGGAGGTCCAGCAAAACGGCTTTCAAGCATTGGTGGAAAAAGGAACAGATGCTGCAGTTTTACTAATTGATAACCTCGCTGAAGGTTTATACCCAAAGGCAGATAGCAATTTCATAACAACGCTAACCAAGATGGGTTCTAAGGCAGTTGATCCTATATTAGATAAAATAGCTGATGCGGACGTAAATCCCAATGTAAAAATAATACTAATTCGGGTGATTGGCGAAATTGGTGATGAGAAAGTAGTTGAAAGGTTAAACGCTATTGACATGACCAACATCAGCGACGCATTCAAAATATCAATTTACGCGACCCTCTATAGGCTTGGTGAAAAAAAATATAAATCTGAAATTCTCTCAGGCTTAACCTCAAATGAGGCAGGCGTGCGTCGTGCTGCTGCAAAAGTTATGGCTAATCTTGAGAATGTTAACACAACCACTCTCATCACAGCGCTTAAAGATAGTGATTCACAGGTGGTTACTGACATTACAAAGGCGCTCGCTGTCCACAAAAATAAAGATGCTGTTAAACCTTTAGCAAATATCCTCAAGAGTGAACATGGCGCGAGTGCAAAGAAAGCGGTCGTAAATACACTTATCGCCTATGCTGAGGCTGGAAGTGGTCTCACAAAAGGGTTAGCAAAACATCTTTCTCTCATGCTCATCAATAAAGAAGTAAGCAGTTCAGAAGACCGCGTCCGTTTATTGCAATTACTCAAACATCCTGTAATGGTAAAGAAGCTTAAAGCGGCAATAGTGGTTGATGATCTTGACGCAAAACTCTATGATTACCTCCAAACAGATGAAGAAAGTGCATTTGTGAAAGTCGAACTCAATGAACTTCTCAATCTTATTAGAAAATAGACACCTATATGGGTGCGAATCTGTGTATTGATTAACTTTATACGTTGTATGAGGGAGGTTCGGATTTTGATTGGATAAGGGAACCACTTTGATGACATTGGTGTGTATCACGCTTCTAAACTACGGTAGATTTTAGAATTACTTGAACGCTCCTTCGCCGACGATGTTTCTTGTCTACCGGGACGATAGTATCTCTTTATTTCATAATTCATTCCTATTATTAAAATTTGCTTGACACAAAAATGTATCTGTTTTATTATATTTTCTAAATGCTAATTCCCTCGGACTCCTGAGGAGAAATTATATTATCTCAATCTATACCGTACCATTGGATTTTGCATTTACGTTGATGTTAGGAGGAAAAACGAACTTAACATGAAAAAACTTTTAACGATCTGCCTTGTTTTAATATGGGTTGTGTCGTTTGGCTGTGAGCAGAAAAAAATCATTCCTGAAATTTCACCGGGGAGAGATAAGTTGTTAGGAGCTGGTCTCGCAATAGAGGCAGTTGAGCATCTTAAACTGGCCGAAATCGAAGAGGAAAATAAGGATGAAGCTCGATCACTCTTGCTAATTGCGTATAGTCATGCGCTTTCAACGAACCTTACGTGGCTAAAAAGCAACAATTTGGAAACAGAATATCGGAGCGAACGCGCCCGACGCCTTGCTGAACTGAACACATCTGAGATAAGGGAAATTTTTCAAATTCTTAATGAGAGGCACCGCGTTCAAAAAGATGCCAGACAAATCCTAATTGACAAAGGCATCCCCGTTATTCTCTCCATTCTGGAGAGTTTTAATAAAAACCGATATCCGAAAGCTGATGACGATTTTATCATTATCCTGACGCAGATTGGAACCAAGGGACTTGATCAACTCTTCACGGCAGTAGGTAGTTTAGATACTCCTGTCCCTGTTAAGATCAAACTAATTCGAATTATAGGGAATATAGGAGACACGTCCGCTCAGGAAAAGTTAGAATCGCTTAAAAATACAGTCTCGGATGCTGGTGTGAAGATGGAGATTAATGTTGCACTCTATCAACTCGGTAACAAAGCATACCAAAAAGACATTGAGGTAGGTCTGAGTGATAATAATGTTATGGTTCGCCGTACCGCTGCTCGGGCAGCGGAAATGCTCAATCAACCGTCCCAATCCAAAGTTGCAGATGCCCTTAAGGACCCCGACGATATAGTGCGGAGGAACGCCGCAAAAGCGTTACAAAAACATGTTTATGCGGAAGCTGTAGATATTTTATTTGAGATGCTCACCAACAATTCAAGTAGCAGCACAAAACAAGTTGCTTCGAATACCTTAAATCAATACGCTGAAAATGGCATAGCGGATGGATTAGCAACCCGTCTAATTGTCTTATTGACCAAAACTGAGATTGCTTACCATGAAGATAGACTTCTTATCGTCCAACTTCTTAGTAAACCCGTACTGATAAAGCAAATTCAAGCAGCAGATCCCTACGATAATTTGGAACCTAAACTCTTTGAGTACTATAACACTAAGGAAACCAACAAGATGGTGAAAGACGAGCTTAACATGCTACTCCTTGAACTTGAAGAGCTTGAAAAACAGGAATCTGGAGAATAAGCGGAACACTTGCTACCAAGATAAAACATCGCAGACAATCATACCACTTTTATAAGAATGACAGTGAACGGACGCACACCTCCGGTAGTTGTTTTGATTGCCAATAAGGAAAAATTCCATGCCAAACTATCCATCACACATCAAAATTACCAAAATTGAGCAAGTTACAGTTGAGATTGACCAGCCTGCCATCGGATGTAACTCTGGCGCGAAGGAGATAAAACAGCCAGACCCAAATGGAAAGTGGCGTGAAGGGATAACACGCATTCATACCAACGATGGCACACTCGGATGGGGACCTACCAGTTGGGGAACATCTGCTGAAGAAGCAAAATCTGCTCTAAACAAGAACCCCTTTGAACTGTTGAATCCTGAAAATGGAGTCGTTGAAGAATACCGCGGATTTGAGAACGCCTTGTGGGATACTATCGGGAAAATCCTCGGTAAACCCGCGTATGAACTTATGGGAACTGACACTTACGGAAATGGTCTACCTGCTTATGATAGCACGATCTATTTCAACGACCTACTCTACGAAACGAAAGCCGAAGGTCTTAAGCGGATTGAAGACGATGTTAAAAAGAGTTTAGCCGATGGATTTACAGCATGCAAGATGAAAATGGGACGTGGAAACCACCTTATGGAACGCAAAACCGGGCTACAGCGTGATATAGAACTTGTCCAACTTGCCCGAAGTACTGCTGGAGAAGGTTTTAATATCCTTGTTGATGCAAACAACGCGTATACCTACGATGAAGTTATCACCTTCCTGAACGAGACAAGCAATTGTGATGTTTTTTGGATAGAAGAGATGTTTGAAGAGGATGTTGAGTTGTATCGCAATCTAAAATCATTTATCCAAGAAAAAGGATTGAATACGTTAATTGCCGATGGTGAAACCCGCACCCGTGCACCGCTTGAATTCTACGATCCCTTCTTTGAAGCGGGCGTAATTGATGTTATCCAACATGATATGAAGGGACTTGGTGTTACAGGTTGGCGGCGACTCTCCGATATGGCTGCTGCGCACGACGTCAAATGTGCACCGCATAACTGGGGTTCTCTACTCGGTTTCTTTCTCAGCCTCCAATTCGCAAAGACGATCCCACATTTTCTCTACGGCGAAGTCGCAACCCTCACCAGCGATGTAATTGATACCTCTGGGTATGGATTCACTGATGGAACGTTCATGGTGCCCGACACGCCGGGACTCGGTTTGGCACTCAATCAAGACGTTTACGATGCGCGCTACGCTGGTAATGAGCATTGGCAAGTCTCATAGTAGTAGGTACACACCGTGTGCCATAACTCCCAGGTAATCCCATGAAGAAAGTTCTCGTCGCAATGAGCGGTGGCGTGGATAGTTCCGTTACCGCTGCCATGATGGTTGACGCAGGTTATGATGTCACAGGAATCACGATGCGTCTCGGTGCACCCGATACAATTGAGGTGGAACCAGAACGCCCCAATTGCTGTTCCCTTGAAGGAATTGAGGACGCGCGACGCGTTGCTACCCAACTCGGTATCCCTTTTTACGGTGTGAATTACGAGGATATTTTCAGAGAACAGATCATTGATTACTTCGTTGCAGAATATCTCATTGGTAAAACGCCGAGTCCGTGCATGGTCTGTAACCGAGAACTCAAATTCGGCAAGCTCCTTGACCTCGCGAAAACATTAGAATGTGAGGCAATTGCGACCGGGCATTATGCACGAATTGAACAACATCCTGAGACAGGACGTTATCTTTTACGCAAAGCACTTGATGTCAGCAAGGATCAGTCCTATTTCCTTGCCGCACTTACACAGGAGCAATTGCAATGTGCTTTGATGCCTCTCGGTGAATACACGAAAACCGAGGTGCGCGATCTTGCGCGTAAGTACCAATTGCGAACTGCCGAAAAGATTGAAAGTCAGGAACTATGTTTTGTTGCTGATACAAATTATAGACGTTTCCTTCAAGACAGGATTCCTGAAAAAATTGAAAGCGGTGATATTATTGATAAGGATGGCAAGGTTCTCGGTAAGCATCAAGGCGTTCCATTCTATACAGTAGGGCAACGGCGTGGTCTTGGTATAGCGGTAGGCAAACCGCTTTATGTTACGCAACTCAACGCATCTGATAACACCGTCGTTGTCGGAGAACAGGATGATCTACTTGAAGATACCATGTATGTTGAACGAATTAACCTCATATCCATAGATAAGTTGACAGAACCGATTCGTGCACACGTCAAAATCCGATCCCGTGACGATGGCGGTCCCTCAACCATCTCTCCTATCAACGACACAGAAGCAATAGTCAAGTTTGACGAACCGAGGCGCGCAATCACGCCAGGGCAAGCCACCGTCTTTTATGATGGAGAATACGTCATCGGTGGCGGTTGGATTGTAGGTGCTCGCGATACCACTGTGGGAGGGGTTTATAACCCCGAATGACGATCTTCCCAATGCAAACCACGTTTTTTTACGTTAGCTGCCGAAAATGAAGCCAAAACTCCTCTGCCTGCTCGGTCCCACAGCAGTTGGCAAAACAGAGATAGCGATTCAACTCGCGCAACACCTTAAAGCAGAAATTGTCTCCGTTGATTCCCGACAAATCTATCAGCAGATGGACATCGGCACTGCTAAACCTACCCCCGATGAACAGCAAGCAGCACGACATCACCTCATAGACTGTGTGGACATTGCACAATCTTTCTCCGTTGCTGATTATCAATCCCTTGCAGACACAGCGATCACTGAGATACAAAACAGAGGTAAACAGGTTTTGCTTGTAGGTGGTGCGGGTCTCTATTTTCGCGCGATTGTTGACGGTTTGTTTGAGGGACCAGCGGCAGACTTTTTGCTCCGAAAACGGCTTGAGCAAGAGGCAGCACAACACGGTGTCAAGGCACTCCATGATCGTCTCCGAACATGTGACCCAGAAGCTGCTGACCGTATTCACCCCAACAATTTAACTCGCGTTATCCGTGCGCTTGAAGTCTATGAACTTACTGGCATTCCCATATCCAAGCACCAGCAGCAGTGGCATCCTGAAAATCAACGGTATCCGTTCATCGCTTTTGGAATAACGATGCCGCGCGAACTGCTTTACCACCGTATTGGACAGCGCGTAGACGTAATGCTTGCAAATGGATTGATAGCAGAGGTTGAATCGTTGTTATCAGCAGGATATTCACGTGATATTTTTGCCCTCCAAAGTTTCGGCTATAAAGAGTTAATAGCATTTCTGGACGGAAAATGTACGTACGTGGAAGCAATTGAGCAGTTAAAGCAGAATACACGACGATTTGCGAAACGGCAGTTAACATGGTTCCGTAAAGATACGCGGATTGAATGGATGGATAGAGAGGCAACACCGGATGTTGTTGGGTATATCTTGAGGAATATCCGAGAAAATATCCACATTCCTTTGTAGGCACGGTTTGAAACTGCCCAAAACACGTTCCTTGATTTCACCAAGCAAAACTGATAAAATAATTCATTAAAGTGAAATCTAAAATTACTTTACAGTTCTTTATAACCTACATTCCGCAGTTACGGATCTGGAAAATAAACTTTTTTGACTTCTATACCTAATATGTTGATAATTTGAGACTTTA
>JAGWBU010000078.1:0-8009 GCA_021295735.1 Candidatus Poribacteria bacterium
AGTCTCAAATTATCAACATATTAGGTATAGAAGTCAAAAAAGTTTATTTTCCAGATCCGTAACTGCGGAATGTAGGATTAATCGTTATAATAGACATTATAACGTTTTAATTGTCCGTAGTTTTTGGTCTTTCATAAAATCTAAAGTTCGGTCTTGGCATTATCAGACACTTCCGATTAAATCATTATAATGTCTAATGTCTATTATAGATTAGGTCTCTTTCTGATTGGTTGTAGTCGACTACTGAGATTTGCGCATTCCCGTCAAAACGACGAGGGGTTCTGAACTGGTGACAGTTAGTGAATGATAGGTATTCGCAGGAACATCAATGCGGTCGCCTCGTTTAACAGTGTCGTGGTCATCGGCGACTTTCACATCTGCTGTGCCAGATAATACGCAAACAACTTCATCTTGGCTATGGATGTAATCAAGGTAAGCGCCGCCAGGACGTCCTGTCCACTGATATGCATCAAATCCCTCGGATTGTAACTGCTTCTTTAAGGCATCGGTATCATCATTCTGTTCTAACCAATTTGATTTCCATTCCATCATATATTCTCCTTATAGCGGTTCTAATCGGACAGGACACACTTTCAACTCGGCTGTGTGGGTCACAGGGTCATATCCAGAACCTGTTAAAAGATTGACGGGAACATCGGCAAAACTGAAACTGGCGAAAACTGTGCCACGTGGTGAGCGATTCGTTGCCTTAATTTTAATGTTGATACTTCCTCGGGCACTGCTCATTTTGCACCATTCACCGTCTGCCAATTTCCATTTATCAAGGTCAGCAGGATTTACTTCAAGGGATTCTTCCGGTAATAGATAGTCAATTCCTTGTGCTCTACCCGTTTGAGTTCGTGTATGGTAAGATTGTAAGCGTCTTCCAGTTGTTAGCCATACAGGAAATTCATCGCTAATTGTTTCTGCCGGGTCTCGGTAATGAACGTTGGAAAATATCCCTTTTCCATTGACGAACGTATTTTCGTGTAATCTTGGCGTGCCAGGGTGTTCTTTATGTGGCACAGGCCACTGGTATTCACTTTTATCAATGCGTTCCCAATCCAAACCTGCATAAATTGGCGAAAGGTGACAGAGTTCATTGAAAATCGGTTTTGGCGCGTTGAAATCAAAACCTTTGAACTCAAGCCGCTGTGCAATTTGGCAGATAATCCACCAATCAGGTTTTGCTTCACCGGGAGGAGGAACAGCAGCACGCATGCGTTGGACACGGCGCTCAGTATTGGTGCAAACCCCGTCTGTTTCGCCCCATGCTGTTGCTGGTAGCACGACATCAGCGAGTTCTGCGGTTTCGGTCAGAAAGATGTCAATCACAACGAGATGGTCCAAGGAACGAAGTGCATGCTCACAATGCTCACGGTCAGGGTCAGATAGCAATGTATTTTCGCCATCAATTAGCATCGCATGGATGCTGTCACCACAGAGTTCCAAAGCAGTGACTTTTGTAATGCCTTTCTCAAGGTCAATTTCTTTACCATACGCCTCTTTGAATTTTGCCTGATGTTTGGGATCGGTGACAGATTGAAAACCGGGATAGTTGTTTGGTAAAGCACCACTATCTCCCGCCCCTTGGATATTATTTTGCCCGCGCATCGGGTTGATACCTGTTCCCTCGCGTCCAATGTTTCCTGTCATCAATGTAAGATTACACAGACTTTGGACATTTTCTACACCGCAAATATGTTCTGTAATACCGAGTGTATAGTAGATAGCACCTTTGTCCGCTGTGCCGTACCATATCGCTGCTGTTTCAATGTCTTTCGCAGGGACACCCGTAATAGATTCTGCCCACTCCGGTGTCCATTGACTGATGTGTTCAAAGAAGTCATCAAACCCAGTTGTGCGATTTTTGATAAAATCTTCGTCAATCAAGCCTTCGCGAGCAATGACGTGCGCCATTCCCAGAAGCAGTGCTGTATCTGAACCGACACGGAGCGGCAAATAGAGATGGGACATCTCTGCTAAACCGATCCGCCTTGGGTCTGCAACAATTAGTTTTGCCCCGCGTGCGATTGCCTTTTTCAATCCAGTCGCTGCGACAGGATGACATTCTGTCATGTTCGTGCCGATACAGAAGATTACATCAGGTTTCTGCATGTCAACAAGAGGATTTGACATCGCGCCACGTCCAATCGTTGCTGCCAGACCGGCAACAGTAGGCGCATGTCAGGCACGGCTGCAATTATCAATATAGTTTGTGCCAAATCCGACCCGTATAAACTTCTGCATGAGATACGCTGCTTCACTCGGCGCGCGCCCAGAAGCAATGCCATAAACGCTGTATCTACCGTGCTCGGAATCAACTTTTCGGAAGCCTTCAGCAGCTTTATCAAGCGCATCTTCCCACGCGGCTTCGTGTAGTTCGCCATCCTCACCACGTATAAGCGGTGCTTTTAATCTATCAGGGTGTTGCACGAAGTCGTAAGCAAACTGCCCTTTGACACAGAGCGCACCTTGATTAGCAGGACCGTCCATAGCGGGATGGATACCAACAATTTTTTTGTCTTTTGTCAGCACATCAACGGAACAACCGACTCCGCAATAGGGGCAGATAGTGCGGGTTTTGTCGAGGGTGGCATCAACCACCTCATCAACGGCACGGAGTGCTTTTTTGTCAGCGAGTGCGCCTGTCGGACAGGTTTGAATACATTGACCACAAAAAGTACAAGCAGAATCTTTGAGAAGTCCATCAAATTCTGTTGTAATCTGTGTTCGAAAACCACGATTCATCACATTGATGGCATGGTCCCCTTCTTGTTCGGCACAGACACGCACGCACCGATAACATGAGATACAGAGATCATAATCTCTGAGTATAAATGGGTTGTCATCGTCTTTGGTCGTGCCGGATTTTGTGCCGGTTATTTTTGCTTCGTTGATTGCGTATTTGTCACGGAGGTCTGCAAGTTCACCTGAAGCGTAACCGCTTAATGGATGGACATCAACCTCGCGATTCTCACTAATCACCATCTCAAGTAGTGTCTTCCGATACGTTTCTATTGGACCGGTTGCAGTACGGACAATCATGCCAGATGTGGCTTTTGTTGTACAGGATGCCATCGGATTACGTGCACCTTCTACCTCAACAATGCACAGACGGCATCCACCAAAAGGTTCCAACCGTGGATCATAACAAAGCGTAGGAATCTCTTTTTGATGTCGCTGTGCCACTTCAAGCACGGTTTCACCTTCGGAAAAGGTGACTTCGATTCCATCAATTTGCATTTTATCTGACATAGGCCGCGCTCCATCTTTACCAAGGATTACAGATTTTGATGCTATGGACAGTTACTATCATTATTCCTTTGCTTGCGTGAAATCAATTTGTGGTACTTCCAACTCACCAGAAAGAATTTTGGCTTTTGCTGCTTCAACAGCGTCAAGCACTTCTTGTGGTATCTTATCTTTCAACTTGTCATTGTAGGTTAGTGTGATTGCCTGATCCGTCAACATGTTGAAGGTGAAAAGCTGCGATTTGAACTCAGTATCCGGTTTGAACTTAGCGTCCTTTACCTCTTTAGCAACCTTAACAAAAGCTTTTGGCGTAATCACAGCGTTTGCAAGCACTGTTGTTGGGGAAATCTCACTTTTGTCTCGATTTGCACCAAACGTGTATACAGTTTTCCCTTCTGCTTGGGCGTTTTCAGCAGCTTCAAAAGCGCCGAGACCTGCTGCATCCGCGTTAGGAAAAAGAAAGTCAACACCTTCATTAATTAATGCGGTTGCAAGTTCCTTTCCTTTAACAATATCCTCCCAATTCCCAACGTACACTGAGCGCACATCTACATCAGGGTTAACGCTTTTCGCACCAGCTTCAAAAGCGATAAAAGTGCTCTTGACAGACGGAATTTCATCGCCGCCAATAGTGCCGAGTTTATTCCCTTGTGTCATCATCCCTGCAATTATCCCTAATAGGTACGCGGGTTGCTCAACACGGAAGTTGACTGGGGCAATATTGGTGGTGATAGTGCCACCTGAAGATGTCATAAAAATTGTGTCAGGAAAATCAGGTGCCACCGCTTTTGCGGGGTTTTGAAATTCATAGCCGTGTCCAAAGACAAGGTCGAATCCCTTTTCTGCATAATAACGAAAGTGTTGTTCTTGTTCAGTAGAAGTTCGGCTTTCAACATCCATAATTTTTGCCCCAAGTTCTTCTTCAATAGCCAGAAGTCCTTCGTAGGCTAAAGCATTCCAACCTGCGTCGGTTTTGGAAGCAGGAAGAAGCATTGCAACTTTAAATTCATCTTCCGTTTTAGTATCTGCGCATCCGATAAGCATAAAGCCGAGTGTGAAAATACATAGCATGCACAGCGCAATTCTTGTATTAAATTTATTTGACAAACAAATCTGTTTCATAATAGTGTTTTCCTCCTATAGTATTGACGCGTGATTATTATAGCATATTTGCTAAGAGTTGTAAAGTTGCCAAAAATTCTAATCAGGGTCATTCAATTCTCCAATAATTCTTCCTTTTCCTAATACCTCTTCCTGTAGGAGCGAGCTCCAGCTCGCGACCATGTTCAAAATGGTGAGAAAAACACGAAAACTGAATGACTCTGAATTCTTACTTCAGGCAGCTAAGCAAGTAGTTGGATAGTTTTCTCTAAAGTTTTTACGTTGTATTTTTGACAGTTCATAACAACGGTTGTGAGGTTTTCCCAAGTACCCGCGGAAGCCAGAGACTTAACTCAGGGATATAAGTTACAAGTATTAAGGCTATCAGCAACAAACCGATAAACAGTAGGACGGACCTGTAAAGCAGTACTACCGACTTGTCAAACTTCATGCTTGAAATGAACAGATTCATGCCTACGGGTGGTGTCAGATAACCTATTTCAAGATTTGTCAATATGATTATGCCGAGGTGTACCTTGTCTATTCCAAACTGTTCGGCTATCGGAAGCAGCAATGGAACGATGATGATTATCGCTGAAAAGATATCCATTAGACATCCAACGATGAGAAGAAAGATATTGAGACCGATAAGTGTAATGACTTTGTTTTCTGTAATAGACTGAATCCAATCAAGGACAATCATAGGCACCTCAAGTGTATTGAGATAACCCGTTAATCCTAAAGCGATACCGAGGATGATAAGGATTGCGCCCACAAGGAGCATGCTTTCTTTGACAAGACGTGGCAGAATTTTCACAGAAATAGACCGGTGAATACATATTTCTACGATACAGACATATATGACTGTCAATGCAGCAACTTCATCAAGTGTAACAACCAATGGAGAGATTTCACCTAATTCGAGAAATGGCAATAACTTTTCTAAATGCGTCAATATGGCCCGTTGTAACTGTCCAGAAAAGATTCCACCTAATACAAGAAATGGCAACATCAGTTCCCATTTTGCTTCCCAAAGTGTTCGCGCGAAAACCGACAAACTAAACCGGGTTGTTTCCGTCCGTTTGAAAACGCTCCATCCGCAGCAATAAACGCTTAGGATGGCGAGAATGAGCATCCCTGGAATAATTCCCGCGAAGAACATCGTACCGATTGGCACTTGTGCAACAATAGCATAAAGGATAAGCGGAATACTGGGTGGAAAGAGGAGTCCAATACTCCCGGAGGCAGTTATTAAGCCGAGTGAAAATTTTTCGTTGTAGGTTTGTCGTAGAATTGGATAGACCAAACCACCGAGGGCGATGATTGTTACGCCAGATGCCCCAGTAAAAGTGGTAAAGAAAGCGCAGGTGCCAAGCACAACTACAGCAATTCCGCCCGGTAGCCAACCAACACTTGCACGCGCAAACGCTACCAACCGTTGCGGTGCTTTTCCTTCTGCGATTATATATCCTGCAAAAGTGAAAAGTGGAATAATCGGAATTGTTGTATTTTTTATGATTCTGTTAAAATCAATTAGAATTGTTGAAATTGGTAAGTCTGCTGTAGCGTATCCAATAATTGATGCGCCTCCAAGTAATACAAAAAGCGCACCACCGAAAAGTGCGAAACCCGCTAACACGATACCGATTATTAATCCCATTATTCCGATTCTCCTTCAATTTCATCCTGAAGGTGATCACGTTTTGTCAATTGAATACAAATCTGAAGTATTATGTGAATCCCAATGAGAACAAATCCTATCGGGATAATGGTTTTTGCCCACCAAAGTGGGATAGATCCTATCAATGTTGCTGGACTTTTTTGTTCTTCTATCAGAAAGCCAAAACCGAAATAAGCTAAAATGCTCACCACAATCAGACTCAACACATCAATGATATAAGAACTATAACGTAGGACGTTTTTAGGTAAAATTCGACTGAGCACATCAATGCTAATGTGTCGTCTTTCAGAAGAAGCGAGTGCTGCACCTAAAAAACACATCCAGAGTGTTAAGTTTTGAAACATAATGTGTTTCCACAACAGGCTCTCTTTAAAGCCGTAACGTAGGACAATTTCAAGCACTGCGAGTCCAATCATCATGGCAACAATTACGCATAACAAACCGGTTTCAATTTTGCCAAGGAGGGTATTTATCCGTTGTAAGTAGTTTCTGAAAGGAGATTCCATTGGATTCTTTGTTATTTTTCTTCTGCTAAAACCTGAATTCCCGCTGAAGGTAGGATTGCGACTTTCGCTTTTGCTGGGAGTTTTTCAGCGAATAGTTGGATCAGTTGTTCTAAGTCACGGAAGAGGAGGGCGTTTGCGTGTTTTTTGTAAAAATCGTCTACTCGAAAATTTTCAGACCAGACGTGAAGTTGATCAATGCTTCCAAGTTTGGGTTCAGGAAGTTCTGGGGGAGTTCTTTCAGCTCTCTGTTCAAGATAGCGGGTATAATCAATCTGATCAAACAACCCATGGTAGCAGATACCATCGCTTGCGGGATTAAGTGCCATCTTATATGCTTTCTCAAAGTAACCGCTCGCCCACAGCGCTTTTCCTGTTTGAATAGGATCGCTGTCAAGCGGATAGCAATTTAGGACGATCAGATCAGTCTCTTTCCGAGATTGCATCGGTATCTCTGTGCCGTAGGTTTCTAATGCGAAATGTGCACCAGCGCGATGTGCCTGCACAAAGTCTCCAACAAACAATCCACAAATCTCACGCCGAGAATTAAGGACGACATTTGCGATTACATCAAGACCGATGGCAGCCGCAACCTCTTCAGCAAAATCTCGATGGTCAGGTGTGCTGCTCTTTCTTTCAATGACAGCGTGTCCACGACTCGGTGAAAAGGTGTGGAAATAAAACATCGTTGCAAACCCAGAGATACCCGGAACAATCAACTTTGCACCACCACCAAATCCAACGGAACCGTGCGGATAGATTCCACCTAAACAGATTTTGAAATCTGCATCTCCAACAACACTGTTGATATAGATAGGCATCCCGTTATCAAGGCTCCCATAGCCACGGAGGTCACCGCTCATAAAGTTATGACTTGTTACCTCATATTCTGCCGCAATGTTGACACCGACTTTTTTCGATGCTTCTTCGTCAGTGAGAGGTCTGTGTGATCCACCGCCTACAACAAATCTGATTTCTGATTTCGGAACACCTGCTGAGGTGAGTTCACGTAGTAGAAACGGGATAACATCGGCTGCAGGGGTCGGACGGCTCAGGTCATCAACGACGATGGCAGCACTCTTTTTGCCTTTTGCAAGTTCAGCAATACGTGGGATACCGATTGGTTCTGCAAAAGCGTGTTCAATCTGATTGTCAGAAAGTACCGGTGCGTCTTTTGGTCCTAACATTTCTACTTCCCATCCCGTTGGGAAATTCAGTGTCAGTTCCTCATCACCATACCATGCACGGGAGTGAATCGTTGCAGTGTTGTTCATGGGTGTCCTCCATTTCTGAATCTGAAATCGATGAATAAAAGATGTGTCTATTCTATCAAAATATCAACTCGTGTCAAGGTATTTTGCTGCTAACTCATAGGCGTCAATTTAGTGAATAAGGTTAATGCGTCTGATACACCTTTCGCCCCTCTGGGGCTTGATATTGGTGGGATCAATGCTTACTATACACCTTTC
>JAGWBU010000078.1:8073-16775 GCA_021295735.1 Candidatus Poribacteria bacterium
GGTGTGTGGGCTAAAATCGGGCTTATAAAGCCCTCCCACAAGAAAAACCAACATATATTTTCTTAAATTGACACCTATGAAGTATTTTGCTGCTAACTCATATCATATCTAATTGGCACATTAAAAATGATATAACAATTCACCTTTGATCGGTGCGCTTACAAAGCGCGCCTACAAGCGGATATCTGCACTTTTTCAGATTTTCTGCTATGGGATTACTCTGGTGTTAACACCTGAATTCCTGCCACAGGTAAAACAGCAACTTTAGCACTTTTGGGAAGTTTTTCAGTTAACAATTGAATTAACTGATCTAAGTCACGGAATAGAATTGAGGAAGGATACTCCTTGTAGAAATCATCTCTTTCAAAATGCTCAGACCAAACATGTAGTTGAGATCGTCTCCCAAGTTTTGGTGCGGGTGATGGGGTAGTGGGTATGTGTTCTGCTTTCTGCTTAAGATACCGTTGATAATCAAGTCGATCAAACAGTCCGTGGAAGCAGGTGCCATCGGTTGCGGGATAGAGCGCAATCGTATAAGCGTTTTCAAAATAGGAAAAAGCAGCAAGTGCTTTATCAAGTTGAATAGCATCAGCATCAAGCGGGTAGCAGTTAATCACGACAAGATCGCTTTCTGTGCGTGTTGTTTCCGATATTTTTGTTCTGTAGGTGTCCATCGCAAAATGTGCGCCTTTACGGTGTGCTTTAATGAAATCTCCTACGAAAAACCCACAAATTTCACGGCGGCTATTAAGGACAACATTAGCGATAGCGTCAAGACCAAGAACAGCTGCAGCCATTTCAATGGTATCGCGACGATCTGGTTCATCGCTTTGTCCTTCAATCACTGCGGGACCGCGTCCCGGTGGAAAGGTATGGAAATAGCACATCGTGGAAAATCCTGCGGTCCCGGGTACAATCAGTTTAGCACCACCACTAAAACCGACTGAACTGTGTGGATAGATACCACCGAGGCAGATTTTGAAGTCAGCATCTGCAACAGTCCGATTGATATAGATAGGTGTGCCGTTTTCAAGGTGTCCCAATGCCCGAAGGTCATTGCTCAGGAAATTATGGTTGGTTATCTCATATTCTGCTGCGATGTCAACTCCAACTTTCTTTGCCATCTCTTCCTCAGAGATGGGACGGTGTGCGCCAACACCAACGACAAATCGGATTTCTGATTTTGGCACACCTGCTGCAAAAAGTTCCCGCAACAGAAACGGGATTACTTTAAATGCTGGGGTCGGACGACTTAGATCGTCTATGATGATGGCGGCACTCTTTTTGCCTTTTGCAAGTTCAGCGATACGTTTTGTACTGATCGGTTCTGCGAATGCTTGTTCAATTTGTGCGTCAGAAAGTGCGGGTGCGTCCTTAGGATTCAACATCTCCACTTCCCAACCGGTTGGAAAATTGAGCGTCAGTTCGTTATCTCCGTGCCAAGCACCGGAGCGAACTGTAGCAACGTTGTCCATGATTCCTCTCCCTAATCACTTTTTTCTTTTTGATAACGTAGGACTGCTGCAATGAATTCGCGGAATAGCGGATGTGGCGTGAGAGGTTTAGATTGAAATTCCGGATGGAATTGTGAACCAACCATCCATGGATGATCAGCCACCTCTGCAATCTCCACAAGGCTTCCGTCAGGCGATACGCCACTAAAACGGAGTCCTGCCTCTTTCAATTGCGAACGGTAGTTGTTATTCAATTCATAGCGATGCCGATGCCGTTCTAAAATAATAGGTTGTTGATACGCTTCGTAACTTTTTGTGTCTTCCTTCAGAACACACGGGTAATGTCCAAGCCGCATTGTTGCCCCTAAATCAGCTATTGCGCGCTGTTCCAACATCAAATCTATGACGGGATACGGTGTTTTTTCATCAAATTCGGTGCTGTTTGCATTTTTTAGGTTCGCCATGTGTCGAGCAAATTCAATTACAAGACACTGCATGCCGAGACATAACCCAAAATAAGGGATACGATTTTCACGAGCGTATTTAACCGCTGTTATCATTCCTTCGATGCCACGATCACCAAAACCACCAGGCACCAAAATTCCGTCAATATTTTCAAACAATTCATCAATATTAGGATGATCTGTCAACATTTCAGCTTCTATCCATTCAATATGGACCTCTGCTTCGTTTGCTATACCACCATGTTTAATAGCTTCTTGGACACTGATATAGGCATCATTCCCAGTAGTATATTTTCCTACGATAGCGATGTTCGTGGTGTGTTTAGGATTTTTTAGTCTTTCCACCATGGCTATCCATTCAGCATCCAATGTTGCGCGCCTCTCAAGACCTAATTTCTTTGCGACGAGATGTCCCATACCCTGTTCTTCAAAATTGAGTGGGATTTCATCTACGCATTTTGTATCCAATCCTTCCAAAATAAATTCTTCGCCGATACCACAGAGGAGCGCAATCTTTCTACGGACGCCTTCCTCAATGTGTTGACTCGTGCGGCATAATAATAAATCAGGGTGGATACCTAACTCTTGGAGTTTTCTGATGCTGTGTTGGGTCGGTTTACTTTTACTTTCGCCATTGGGTAAGGTATAGATGAGCGAAACGTGGAGGAACAAAGTGTTTTCTCGTCCGACCTCCACAGCCATTTGTCGGATAGCTTCAACAAACGGAGGTGTTTCAAAATCACCAATAGTGCCACCGATTTCTGTGATGACGATGTCTACATCGCTATCTTTTCCAATCTGGTAGATCCGGCGTTTGATTTCATCCGTAATATGTGGAATCAGTTGAACTGTTTGCCCCAGATAATCACCACGTCGTTCTTTCTCAATTACTTCCTTATAAACAGCACCGGTAGTAAAGTTAGACTGTTTATTCAAGTCAACACCGAGAAAACGTTCATAATTTCCTAAGTCTAAATCTGTTTCAGCACCATCATGCGTTACAAAAACTTCGCCGTGTTGGAAGGGATTCATTACCCCCGCATCAACATTGAGATATGGATCAATTTTGACGACATTAACTTTGAAGCCACGGTTAATGAGCAATCTGCCCAATGCTGCGGTTGTAATTCCTTTACCTATTCCTGAGATAACGCCGCCTGTTACAAAGATATATTTTATCATTTTCTTCCCTTCAAAAATGAGGGCCTCCCTTTTCTAAAATCTGTTTTACCCGTTCCAAGTCTGCAGGTACATCAACTCCAATAAGGGGTGTGTCGGTTTCAACAACATGGATGGGGACACCGTGTTCTAAAAAACGTAACTGCTCTAAACCCTCAGCAATCTCATAAGGAGTGCGCTCCCAAGATGTGAATGCAAGTAGTTGTTCCTTTCGGAATGCATATAATCCAATATGTCTAAACACTAAAGCATTTTCATCAAAATTATGCTGCTTGTTTATTGGTGTGCTGGGAATAGAACTTCTTGAAAAATATAACGCATCACCTTGAAGATTCGTAACGACTTTAACGATGTTCCTGTTAAGAAAATCCTCCATAGTGTAAATACGCTCTTTTAATGTGCAAACTTGGACAGATGGATTTTCAATGAAAGGTTGAAGCATTATATCTATCTGTTCGGGTTCAAGCAAAGGTTCATCACCTTGGACGTTAACAACAACATCACATGTCAATTTTTCTGCTACGACTGACACTCGGTCGGTACCGGTGACACATTCGCCTGTCATCTGGACATTTCCACCAAAGTTTTTAACGGCATTGTAGATTCGTTGGTCATCTGTAGCGACGATAACTTGACTAAGTATTTTGGACTTACAAGCACGTTCATATACATGCTGGACCATCGGCTTTCCCAAAATATCTGCTAACGCTTTTCCTTCAAAACGGCTTGAGGCATAACGGGCTGGGATAATTCCTACACTTTTCAAATGTTGTTTCTCTCTTTACGCGGTAAATTTTGATACATTACTGCCCCACTAATAATTGCGATTAACAGGAAAATTAATCCGATTCCGGTAAAACCTAATAGGAGTTTGCCAATGCTGAATAGAAACGAGTAGATGAAAATTACGCCAACAACCCAATTGACTAAAGCAGGAGTCTTAGAACCTGTTTGAGAGTTTTGTCTATTTGTCCCGTCTGTTACTTCTTTTGTCTCCGCTGCAATAAGTTTCCAACCGCCTTTACTCGGTCTAACTCTGTTATAGAAGTTTGTTAACGTTTCAGTCGAAACAGGTTCTGTTAAGAACGTAACAACTATCCATACTACAGTAGAAATTGGCACGATAATCAACATTTGGAGTGCGAATACATTCTTCGTTGCTGGATGGACAAATACAATGATTGAAACAATTAATGATGCTACCATTGCAGATATTTCTGACCATGCATTGATTCGCCACCAGTACCATCGTAGAATTTGCACAAGTCCGATCCCCGCGTTTAGTGCAATGAGAAATTTCCATGCCTCCGTAATGGAAGTCATGAATAAACTTGTCACGCCTGCAACCAGCATGATAAGTATTACCGAGATGCGCGAGGCAGCAACATAGTGTTTAGGTGTCGCTTCCGGCTTAAAAAAACGTTTGTAGAAATCGTTAACGAGATAGGATGCCCCCCAGTTCAGATGTGTGTCAATAGTTGACATAAACGCTGCTAAAAATGCAGTGAGCATGAGTCCCAGCAATCCGACAGGTAGAAAATCAAGCATCAGCATCGGATAACCGAGTTCGGGATCGTGTAAATCAGGATTAACATGGTTAGGGTCGCCGAGTCCAGGATAAACCACCATTGCGACTAATGCCACAAGTATCCACGGCCACGGACGTAACGTGTAGTGCGCAATGTTGAACCACAATGTAGCGAGAAGTGAATGCCGTTCATTTTGTGCTGAAAACATTCGTTGTTTAACAAAACCAGTACCGTCTACATCGTTTGATGCCCACCATTGCATGCCGAGATAGACACCAAACGTTATAATAGCCATTTTTCCTGCACTGAAATCAGGAGTAAAATTCAGTATATTATGTTCTACACCATAGATACCTGTAAGTTTTTCTTTGAGAACGCCAATTCCGCCTATCTTATTAACGGCGATAATTGCAAGTGCGATTGAACCTACCATCGCCATGCCAAACTGCACAAGGTCCGTTATGACAACCCCCCAAAATCCTGATAATACACAATAGATACCCGCAATAAGTAAGCATCCCATGACAACTAATATCTTTGTGTTAGCATCATCTGGCAGGTCAAAGGTCAGTCTAACAATTTTCTGCATTGCGAGGATTACCCATCCCATCGTAATGCAGTTAATCGGTAAGCCAATGTAAAGCGCGCGGAAACCGCGCAGAAAACTTGCTGATGGTCCTGAGTAGCGGAGTTCAGTAAATTCAACGTCAGTGATGATTTCAGAACGCCGCCATAGTCGGGAAAATAGAAATGTGGCTAACATGCCGCTTAGAACAGCGTTCCACCAAAACCAATTGCCTGCGATTCCGTCATTGACAACGAGCTTAGTAACGGCGAGGGGTGTATCTGCAGCGAAGGTTGTCGCCACCATAGAGGTGCCCGCCAACCACCAAGGGAGATTGCGTCCAGAGACAAAAAATTCATTAATATTTTTTCCAGCGCGTTTGGAAAAATAGATACCGAGTCCGAGTGCAAAAATGATGTAGCCGACAACAATTGCCCAATCAATGGGTGAGATATTCATTTTGTTTCTCCAATCTTCTTGAATTTAATTTACAGCAATATTGTGTAAAAATCAAGAAAAAACTAATTCCATTTTTTGTTGCAAAGATTTAATAAAAATTGTATACTTTAACATAACGGAATAGCGATCAAGAGATTGCTTCCATTAAATTTTTACAAAGGAGCCTCAAATGCAACGCAGTATAGTGATTCTTGTATGTCTGCTATTGACATTTCAAATAAGCGGTTTGTCCGCTGATGTGTTAGATCCTGACTTAGTACTTTATTTTGATTTCGAAAGCTTTGATGGTGGAAATGTTATAGAAAAATCCGGGCGTGGTTATGATGGTGAAATCGTAGGAAAAGTCACACAATCTGACGATGGGAAGTTTGGAAAAGCGGGGCAATTTGCCGCAACCAGTTATCTGGACTTAGATGGTCCTAACGTTAATCCAGACGATATTCCGACTGAGGGTATGAGCATTTTGGCGTGGATCAACGTTGAGTCTATCGCTGATATGGCGATTTTCAATGCACGCGCAGGAGATGGTACGTGGCTTGTACACCCAGAGGCGCGAGGAGACGGCAATTATCGTTGGCTTAATCGTGGGCATAATCCAGGAAAAACGCTATTTGATATCAAGGCTGGCACAAACAAGGCAAAGGAATGGGTGCATTACGCTGGGACGTTCAGTCGTGAAGAAGGAATGGCTTACCTCTATATCAACGGTGTCCAAGTTGGTGAGGAAAAAGCACGTCTTCCAGATCCGATTGCAGGAGATTGGGGTCAGGGCGCACGTGTCGGTTATAACATTGATAACAACCGGCCATTTAATGGACTCATGGATGACTTAAATGTCTGGAAACGCGGATTAACGCATGAAGAAGTTAAAGACATTATGAATAATAGTTTGGATAAACTTCTGGCTGTTGAAGCGCGTGGCAAATTGACGACTACATGGGGAAGACTGAAGTCTTCTCAGCGTTAATTTGTAGTCAATCTAAAATAACCCAAGTTGCACCTATGTAGCACAAACTTTTAGTTTGTGCTATGAGGACGCAAACTGAAAGTTTGCGCTACAATATTTCGCCAATAACAAACTCTTCTCTATTAAAAATGGCGTCTGTGTGTCTAAAATCTTATAGGTAGCAACTTAGGTTAAAATAAGTGAAAAATTCTTGTAGGCGCGGGTTTATAGTAAAATCCAATAATATGTTCACATTTCAATGAACAGCAATTCCCACACGCATGCGCTGGCGAGGTTTCCTAATTACTATAAACCGCGCCTACTGCTTTAATGTGTCTGATTTTAGATCATGTAAAAGTCTGTAGATCGGGTAGAGTTTGCGAAACCCAATCTAAGAACTGATAACAAGCAGACGTTAAAAAAAAGGACCTGACCACCGAGGTGGTTAGGTCCCAAAAACCATCAAGGGCTATTCACTTGGTGGCTCAACAATATGGAATATGCCAGCTAGAACACCATCACATCCATAGCCTAAAGCTCCAGTAGAAGAAAAAACATCAGATAGAACAATATCGATTGTGTCATGGGCTGGAATAGTAATGTAATCGATTGTGTCATGGGCTGGAATAGTAATGTAATCCCTTCCCCAATGTAGGGTGTGGTCAGTTGCGTCATCATTATAAATTTGTATAGACTCTCCAATTTCCACCTCAATAACAAGCGGGTCAGGGGTACAGCCGGTAATGTTTAAAAGATTAACATTCACAGCTGCTGCCCTCACCGCCTCCCACCATCGATTTCTCTCTTCATCTGTCGCATCTTCCCCCGGCCAATCTAAAAGTAGATCAATTGGTGGTGTAACTTCTTCCGTAGGATCGGGCATTACGGTTTCCGTAACCGTCATTGCCCGTTCGCACCCGGCAACAACTACAACAATAAGGACGATGACAATTATAGCCAGTCGTGCTACTCTTTCTGTTACTTTCAAGGATCTCTCCTCCTTCTATTTTTCTAAAACTGAGGGTATTAACAAAATAATGATACGACAGTCCCTCTAATCTGTGCAGCATCACAACTAATTTTTTAGAGACTAACAGACATTATAACGATTTAATTGTGTCAGGACTTACGCATTAGAGTATAGTTGAGTGGTGTGTGCTGAATATAGATTGACAGTAATCAACACGAGTTTGTTTGCCATTTTTTACCCTCTCACACCATAGCCATATTGGAAAGTTGAATAGTCTATATTAAGGATTATTAGGTAAGTCCTAAGTAATTTCGAACAATATCACATATAAGCCAATTATTTGGTTTCAATTACTTCATAAATGACTTTATACGAATTATGCGCTAAGTATTAAATTAAGTCAAGGAAAAAATAAAATTTATGGAATTTTGGGAAATTAGTCGGATTTTTAAGCACTAAGGCATAATGCGGTGTCAAAAGATACAGCAACGAAAAAGATAAACTACGGAATTGGAAAAAGGCTTTTGTGATTTAGGCATGGAAACCTGTTGTAGGTTAACTATGGTTTGGACAATTTTTAGAGTTCTTAGGTAATAGTCTGCATTAAAAGAACAACTCTTGACATCAATATCGATTTATTGATACACCTGTCGCCCCGCTGGGGCTAAAGAGGGTTTGTTCACGATGTTTCTATAAACATTCCGCCCCGACAAATGCCATACGGGGAATGCGTTGATTTGGCTGGGGCTGCTCTTATTTGCCATGAGGATCTTTTTCTGCGAGTTACGTCCCCGTGAAAAACTCAGCGAAAAATGAGAAATACTTGAAAACAGATCATGAAATAGTAGTTCGTCCGTCGGGTAGAGCTTGCGAAACCCGACAATATAAAGGTTTCAAGGCAAACTGGGCGGGTTTCACAAGGAAATCGTAGGAACACATCAAGCAGGTTGTGATAATAGTATTTCAGTCCCAACATGTCGGGTTTCGCATTCGCTCTACCCATAGGTGTAAACTTAAGGATATATCCTCTTGTGGGAGTGAATCAACGCCAAATGCACTTTTTGGCATTTGGCGGGTTTTCAACCCCGCAGCATGCCATACGCGCATGCTGCGTTGATTTGGATTTTCTGCTTGAA
>JAGWBU010000078.1:16883-38988 GCA_021295735.1 Candidatus Poribacteria bacterium
CATTTAGTTTGTGCCTTATGAGACGCAAACTAAAAGTTTGCGCTACAGAAGTGTCCCATTAATTATAGGTTTTACTATAGTTTTAATTCGTGTTTTTTCAAAGTAGGTACGGTTGAAAAACGCACCCGAATAAGATTGGTAATTTAGGTTGGAAGCGTTGCGTGCGCTGTTACATGTAGAGGTAAGAAGAACGGGCGTTTTGATGTAAGGACTTCATGGCGGAGTTGTGCTGCTAATGTATCGACACCAACCTGTTCCGCTGTCGCAATCCCGTACTTTTCAATAAGTGGAAGGAGACTCTGAAAAATAGTTGCCATGTATCGGTACCCTACCCAATTCGCTGCTGCACCGATGGGAGCATGAAGGTGCATTTTCGGTGCTGGCAAACCTACTTCAACAAAAACACGGTAAAGTCCTATACCCGTGTCCAGATGCGCTCCTGAATGTTTGAATACATCCAAAATCCACTGGTAAAGTTGATTGATAAAGGGTGTATCTGGATGTGAATACGCTGGATAGAGTGTGTATTCCGGCTCCTGAAACGCAACAATTCCTCCCGGTTTTAGATGCTTTACGAGTTTTTGCAGCGCATCCACGGGGTTAGCCAAATACATTAACACAAACCGACCAACAAGCGCATCAAATTTGTCATCAAGTTCAAGTGTTCGTGCGTCACCTGCGATGAATTCGACGTTTTTCATACCTGCGTCTGATGCGCGTTGACGCGCCGTTTCAAGGATAGACGAATTGATATCAACGCCAACTACTTGTCCTGATGTGCCAACAAGTTCAGCAAGCATGAGAGCCACATCGCCAGCACCGCTACCGATTTCAAGCACCCGCATCCCAGTTCCAATACCCGCACGTTCGCAGAGCAGCCTCGTTGACTCTCCATAGATTCTTGACTGCTCAATGAGGCGCGTTGTTTCGTGTGAGGTTCGCCCTAAGGTATAGGTTGCATCGCGATTTGATGCGTGCGAGTTTTGTGAATGATTTTCTGCCATGCGTTGAACTTTTAAGTTGGGAGGGATGCATGTGCTGTGACGTGTGGGGGCAGCATAATCGGGCGTTTTGATGCAGCGACTTCTGCTTGTATCCGAGATGCAAGCGTGTCTATGTCTACCTCATCAGTAGTCGCAATTTCGTAAGCCTCTATTAACGGTAGGATACTCCGAAAACTATTTTCGAGATATGCAAATCCGGGCCAATCTTCAGGACCGCCCATGGGCGCTTCAAAATGTAATGCGGGTTCGGGCAAACCAGCATCAACGAAGGCTTTGTAGAGTTCCATACCCATTTCTACATGTGCGCCAGAACGTTCAAACACGGTGCGCCCCCATTTAATTAAGTCGTTTATCAAAGGTGTATCTGGATGTACAGCAACAGCATAAGGTGAAAAATCAACCTCTTGGAAAGCAACAATGCCACCGGGATGTAGGTGCGTTGCCAAATGTTTAAGCGCATCTGCTGGGTCTGCCATATACATCAGCACAAGTCTGCCGACAACGGCATCAAAATCGTTTGGAAGTTCAAGTGTTCGGGTGTCACCTGCGATGAATTCGATGTTTGTCCAACCTGCTGCGTCCGCACGTGCTTTTGCTGTTTCAAGAATATCAGCGTTAACATCTACACCAATCACAGTTCCCTCGGCACCAACAAATTCTGCAAGGGTAAGCGCAACGTCCCCAGCACCACTCCCCACATCAAGGACTTTCATGCCTTTTGCGATGCCGCTCCTCAGAAAAAAACGCCGCGTCACATCCTCATAGAGTTGAGACTGTTTAATCAACCGGTCTGTTTCAGATTCGCTCCTACCCATTGTATATTCTGCATCTCTGCTTTGATTGCTCATGTAAATTTTTTCCCCTTTAACAAAATCATCGCTGAGCACGACATCAATCGGAACAGTCGACTCAAGCACGGAACGCGGTTTGGCACGTGTACCGACAATAACCAAACCTTCAAGTTCCACGACTTCTTGATCAGATTCTGCTTCGCTTGATTCAGTTTCAGTATCGCTTTCTTCATGGTTATCTGCTACAACCACAGGTAAGAAGACCATGAAAACTGCTAATGCTATGTAAAATGCATGAACAAGCGGTTTAATATTAATTGTACCTTTCATAATTTGCTCTCTCTTTTTGTATGAAAAATACTTATGCGACAACGGCACTTATAAAGTTTGGTAGACGTGAATTGCCCGCTTTTGTAGAAAGCAGGTTTACAAACACGTCTACCGAGTTTTTGTTACATATTTAGAAACTGTAACCGACTTTAGCATACCAGAATGCGCCATCAAACCCAAACGGACTGAATTGTCCGTATTTGTTACCAACAGAATCAGCAGCATTCGGATTTTCATCGGGATAGGTATTAAGGATATTTCTTCCACCGAGAGTGAGAGACAATCCGGACTCCACGGTGTAAGTGGTTTCCAAGTCGAAAATAACCCTTCCAGTGTATTCTCCAGTCTCTTCTACATCTGGATTCTGTAAGAAATCTTCAGAATCGAACCAACCGCTGAAATAACTGGCGCGCCCGAGCACTCCCCACATATCCGTTATGGATTGAGCGACAGTCAGGCTGGCGCGGTGTTCTGGTAAATTCTCTTGCAGTTCCCTGATTCGACGATCGTCCAGCGTGTCAGGATTGTAATCGCCAACCTCAGTTGACGTGAAGTTATACACGGCGATGAGGTTTCCGTTGGGTATTGGTGCTGTAACGACAAAGTCAACACCTTGGGTTGTGGTATTGAAATCATTGATAAAGAACCGGAATTTTTCCAGATTCGCTGCACTGGTTACACCTTCGGCGATGAGCTGCGCCTTCTGCGAGGCAGTCAATGTAAAGTCTTGTGAGACAGATAACCGGTTTTTCAGCCGAATATCAAAAAAGTCCATCGTGAAATTTACGCCCAAAATATCAACGGTAAATCCACCTGTGAAGTTATTTGATGTTTCCGGGTCAAGCGAGTTATCTTCCTTGCCTGTCACAACACCAACAGCGGCGTTGGTAGAAGGAATTGTTCCGTTATTAACGAGGTCACCCTTCTCAAAATCGTATTCAGTGGTAATGTTAAACGTATTTTGCTGCCCGGGTGTCGGTGCGCGGAACCCAGTACTATAACTTCCCCGCAACCGCATCGTTTCCGTAATCTTGTAGTTTGCAGCGGCTTTGTAGTTCAGGGTACTACCGAAATCCTCAAATTGTTCACCGCGCACAGCCAGCGCGATCAGGAGCGGATCAATCGGTCTGATTTCAGTTTCCAGATACGCCGCAACGTTGTAACGGTGCCACTTGCCTGCCGCAACTGGGCTGAACCCCAAAAATCCGTTGGAGGCAGCCGTGAAGCCTTGCGCTGCGAGGGGCCCGATCTGATGCGACTCGCGTTCGCCCTCTATGATTTCAAAACCTTCGTTCCGATATTCCAAACCAGAAGCGAGGAACACCAGGTCGTTCAACGGATAGGTTACATCGAAGTTGAGGTAATAATCCGTCTGGATATAGTCGCCCGGATCAAAATGTGTCGGTGTATCTGGGCCGAGCGAAGCATTAACAGTGTTGAAGATAAAGAAATCAGCATGGTTCCGTCCAAAAGTGCCGCTCAGATCCCAGGTTAAGTCCTTGCCCAAGGTGTCTCCGAGCGCGGTGCCTTTAACGCCAATGACGACGGAACTATCCCACATGAATGCACCAAATCTGGGTGTGAATCCGCCTGGGAACATTTCTTGATACGAGAACAAATTGGGATCCTTAATAACCTCTTGCATCTTAGCAGGATCTGCTGGGACACCATTAGCAATTGCTGTACGCTCCTCATCAGTGGTGGCAGTTACTGCTCCAGTGACAGGATGGGCAAGTTGAATATCGTCGGCCTCTTTATCCACCCCTTCTGGCAAGCCTGCTAAATTACCAACGAGTAAGTAGAATTCATCTGGCTTATCATCATCATCTAAATCCACATTACGTCCAAACACGCCACTGCGAGTATTGGGGTTCCGGAAATAGAACCCACCTTCAACGCGCTTTCGGGCGTAGTTGGCATGCCCATAGAAATCGATGGTATCCGTGAGGGTAGCACCGTAGTTGGCAAACAATTTGGTGTCACCCTCTATAATCGGCTGTCCCCAAATTTGCGCGGGGTCTTTCACACTGAAATTGCCTGCGTTAATCAAGTTCATCGCATCAGTGCGTTGCACAGAACGGATGGTCGGATCTGCGCCACCGTATTCAAAACTGAGGCTAGTCCACGCGTCTAGTGTGCCTAAACCGATATTGCCAGCGAGCGCGAATTGCCTACCGTCGCCGTATTGGTAGATACCGGGTTTAAATTCAAACGAACCACCTTCGTGGTTGTCTTTCAATTGAAAATTCATCACCCCAGCAATGGCATCAGAACCGTATTGTGCAGATGCTCCATCTCGGAGGACCTCAACCTGTCTCAGCGCGATTGCCGGAATAGGCGACAGATCAGGCCCCTGTGAACCATCAGATAAACCGTTCCCGAGCCAGTGAATCACTGAGGCACGGTGTCGCCGCTTGTTATTGACCAGTACCAGCGTATGATCTGGGGCAAGCCCCCGTAAATTCGCTGGACGCACCACCGTTGACGCATCACTAATCGGTTGTGTATTGATGTTGTAAGATGGCACTAAAGTTCTCAGTAAATCCGGTAGATCTGCGCCGCCTTGCTTTTCAAAGGATTTGCTTGACACAACATCAATCGGGACCGCTGAATCCAAGATAGAACGCGGTCTTGCCCGGGTACCGACGACCACTACGCTTTCAATTTCGACTACATCTTGTTCAGAGGCAGCTTCCTCGGTAGATTCAGCCTCAGGTTCTTCTGTGTTTTCTTCTTGTGCTACTGCGGCAGGTAAATAAACCATAAAAACTGCTAAAGCGATGAACATCGCAAGCAGAATTGTCTTAATAATCACTTTGACTTTCATATAATTTTAGACTCCTTAGGTCTTTTTTCTTTTTTAGTAAGTAACATTTTCACATAAAACGTAAAAAAAACGCAACAGGTTTAGACTTTTCCCTGAATAATATTATTTCTTTAGACTTGAAAACACGTCTCAAGTTTAAAATAAATCAGAAATACAAAACTTATACAAATGATTTGCCTGAACCTACAAAACGTTACGTTTTGAGTATAGCACAGATTCACTTGAATTCAAAAGAAAATTTTGATATATTTATATTATGCTACTATTATATTTGGCAATTGCATCGGCAACATTGCTGCTTGGCGCTGGAATAGCGTTGGTTTTTCGGGAGAAACAAGCGGAGTTTCATCTCATTTTTGGTTTTACTGCCGGTGCAGTCCTCGGTTTCGTCTTGATGCTAATGGTCCATCTCTTTACGGAAGTAGGTTACCCCACGATTTTAGTAATGTGGGGTGGTTTCTTGTTAATCTGGTTGTTGGAACATCTCACGCATCGGATGCAGGAACGTCTCGGTAATCAGGTAGAAGTTAAAAAGAAACAACATTGGGGTGTTAACTTAACCGTTATCGGGTTATCAATCCACTCAGTTGCAGATGGATTTAATCTCAGTATCGCCGCAGAAGAAGAGACAGTGGGTATAGCACTCGCGCTCGGAGTACTCCTTCACCGGTTTCCAGTAGCAACGGTAATAACTGCAGCGTTACGCCGCGATTATGGAGTTGGGCAAACATTATGCAGACTTATACCACTTTTTATTGCTCCGTTTATTGGGGCATTTATGGGAGAACGTTTACTACAAGGTATTTTTATGGAGTTGACCGAGTATTTAACTGCTTTTGCTGCGGGAACACTATTGCACGTTGTGATGGAAGGTTTGCGAGGTGGTTACGCGCCATCAGAAAAAAAGGTCAGTAATTCCACCAAGATAGCATTTGTCGTAGGATTGATTATAACTATATGCGCTATGTATTTTTTTCCTGGGTTAGAGCATGAGCATGTACACTAATACTTTAGCAATACGACCTGGGACACGCGTATACTCCATTCTAAAGAAGATATTCTGTTTTTTTATATTACTTTTAGTATTAGCAGTGCCGGTGGATGCGGCAGATATTCCAATTGTTGTGTCGGGTGAATCCAGGGCAACCGTGCAAATTGGTGCTAACGCTTCAACTCAAGAGCGGTTTGCAGCATCCGAAATCCAAGCTTTTATTGAAAAATGGACAGGTGCGCAACTTGAACTACGTACTAATCAACAGTCAACGACAACGCGCACGGTTATAGTTTTAGGCACACCTACCTCAAATCCGACGATTCGCTCTCTTCAAGCAAAGATTGATTTAGAATTATCAGAAGAACTTGGTGAGGAAGGGTATCTAATTAAATCCGCTGACCTTGGAACAGAAATCGTTATTGTCGTGGCTGCCCATACCCCGCGTGGTGTGATTTATGGTGCTTATGCCTTTATTGAGGCATGTATCACCGCGTTGACAGGATTCAAACCTGTACATCCTGAGATAGCCGTTGCGCGTACACCTTCGCTGTCCTTGCCCCATCTGGACAAGACTTCCCGCCCGTTTTATCCCGTTCGAGCAGTGTTAGAAGTAGATGACCCCGATTGGCTTGCAAGAAACCGTGTGAATATGAGCGGGGGTGAAGGAGTCTGGACAGGAACCGGTATTGAAGACGGATTTGGCACTGCCTTCAAATATGTTGATTCACCTCTATTTTTAGAATTATATGACGAGCCACGCACACAACGATTACAGCGGATTGAGACACTCCAAAACCGGTTTAGTGCGCTTAGAGACCGCGGTATTGATGCCTACCTATTTATGTATTTAACAGGTGAACCGACAGAAGCGCTCATAAAAACACGTCCCGATCTATTGGGACCAGAGGTGCTATACGGGGCATCAAGGAACGAAGTTTCTTATCGACCGTTTTGCTGGTCAAAACCGGAATTTCACACCTTAGCACGCCAATTGACTCAGGAAATCGTGAAAACCTACCCCGGTTTAGCAGGATTTCACCTACGATCTTGGGGACATGAGACGCGGGCGTGCAATTGCCCTGAATGTGGTGACCGCTCCCCAGAAGGACAAACGAAACTCTGGGAAGTGTATTTCACGATTATTAAAGCGGCGCAGGAGGTACGGCACGATTTCAAGTTTTATATTTCAGGGTATAATAGGAGTTGGCTGCATGACTCGGATGGTGACTATGCACGGCAATTGCCTAAAGGCACTATTTTTTCGCAGAAGTGGGGAGCAGACGGTGAACCGGTCATTGATCCAAATATTCCAATTGCACAAATGGAAGCACTCGGAAATATGGGACACCGATTCATTGTACTTTCGCATGACGTTGAGGAGGTAATGCCGTTCTGGATGCTTGAAAGTGATCTGTTTGTACAAGGTGTGCGTCAACTTGCTAACTTGCCTGAAGTTGTTGGATTAAGTGGGTTTACTGTCCAAGGTGCAACACAAGGCTTAGGTTACCTTGACCGCCTTGTAAGTGCTCGTATTAATTGGGATATCCAACTTGACCACCTTCAGCTATTACGTAATGAATTGGTGGCACGGTACGGAAACACTGAAGCAGCTGACTTGGTTCTAAGCGCACTACGTATCAACGGTTGGACGTTGGCAAGCTACTTTTCAGATTATGCGAGTTCTCTTTCCATCGGTGGCGCTTATGGCAGTGGGTCCGCGGGTTTAGCCACGCGGTTTTGGAACCTGATTGGTAGGAAAGCGGTGGAAGATACGTTGGCGATTCCCGAATTAAAAATCGCACAGACTGCTGTCCACCGATTCACAAATCTTCTGGCACCACAGCAACGCGCAGCGAATGAGATGCGGGAAGCACAGGAACTCGCTGAACCGGTGGATATTGAAGCATCACAAGATTTGAGTGATGCAATGCATTTAATGAGACTGTGGGTTTTGCTATTTCAGAGCCGCGAAAAACTGGTAGAAGCAATTACCCTCGGTTATGAAGTGAACACCGGTAGTGCGATTAACGCTAAACTTGCCAGTGCAGCGGAGTTCTCAAAATCTATACAACCTTTGATAAAGCAGTTTGAAGAATTCGGTCCTCTTTTTGGCTATTCGCATCAGACGAATGAGGTAGAATTGGTAAATACATTAAAAGAAGAGGTGGCATTGCTAACCAGCTTTGATTATCGAACGCTCCAAAAACATGATGAAAGTTTTTCACCAGAGGAGACCGAATTCCGCATCTCCGAAGGGCATAATTATCCCAATCCACTCAAGCGTAAAACAACATTTACCTATCAGTTGACACTTGACGCAGATGAGGTGAAGATTACGATTTATACTTCAGCGGGGCGACGGATACAGGTTTTGAAAGATGTTTCTGCCAAAGAGGGGTATAACGAGGTGACGTGGAACGCACAAGATGCTGAAGGCGCGCCGCTTGCGAACGGGGTTTACTTTTACAAAATCCGTGCTGTTCTCGGAGATAAAAAGGTTGAAAGTATCCACCGATTAGCAGTGATTAGGTAGTGCAGTCCACCATCTCATAAATCAATGGGTGTTCCGCAAATGCCCGCTAATTTGGCGTTGATTTGAACATGGTAGCAGGCACGCTCCGCGTGCCGTAGCGGGTTACGGTATACGGAGTATGTCTACTACTTTGCACTATCTCGTAGATTGGGTTTCACCTACGCTTTATCCAACCTACGAACTACGAATCCACTTGCTGACGCTTTGGAAGCGTATAGACACCCCGCCGCACCCGGACGATCTCGCCTGCATCTAAAAGCCGCTTGAGCTCATTTCCTACCGCCTGCGGACTACTATCAAGCGCTGCGACGAGTGATGATGTTGTTTTCTCACGACCAGAAGATAGTAGAAACAGTATCTGTTCACGAAAAGGAACGCGAGGAATGTTATTGACACCCCGCAGCTTCTGCAACATACGGTTCGCTTGCCTTGAGGAGCATCCTAACACACGTTCTACTTCTTCTCTGCGGGATTCGGCGGTTAGGTTATCACGTTCCGCTTCAAAACGTTCGCGTGTACGGATGGTTTCCTCAAGTTTGTGTAACCCACCAGCGATCTCAAAGTCTATCCAATCAAAAAGAAGGGTTTCCGGTCTATCAGTGATGTCCGGCAGTTCGATGTTGTTGAGCAGCATCACTGTCTTACCACTATTACGGTTCAATCCTACGTGTCCGACAATCTGTGTGAGTAACCCTTCAACCTTTTGGTCGTGGATCCCTTGTATGCGTTCATCTTCATAGTGTCCAGCCCATATTTCTCCTTTATAATTGAGCGGTTTTTCGTCGTTTCCAAACAACGTCTGCGCTTCGCCCAAAATTAATTGTTGCGAAAAAAATGGCGTGCCGACTATCCATAAAACCTGTGCTGCTTCTATTTCTTCCCCTATCTCGTGCAACGCTTTGAATTTCCTTACAAAACAGACGTTCTGCTTTGCTGCCAGGTCGGCTAATTTTTTTATAATTGTGCTATTTGTAACAATCGCGTGTTTTATGCTCGGATCCCTCTCAATTTCTGTCCGGATACGTATAAAATAACTTTCTCCTATTTTAGACAACTCCATAACGTTGGAATTGAGATTGTAGTTTAGAATGGCATGTGGCGATTCGCTGCTTGTGCGGACTTGAAAGACTTTGTTGTCTGGTGCCCATGTTGTCGGTTCAACACGGATGACATCCATTTGTTCATTGGGGAACACCCTGTGAAGCTGCTGCTCGGAGAGAGATATGGATATTAGCAAGAGACGTTTGACGTGTGGATACAGCTTGGGCGGCATCCGAAACTCTAAATATTCACCATCCCACCACATTGGTGCATCAACATCCCGCGTGTAATGCGCAAAGAAACGCTCCAACTGATGCCAATACGTCCAATCTGGATGCCGACAGACGGTGGGCAATAAATTTATTTTCTCTACGGTTTGGATATCAAAAATGCCTAATGCGATAGCTTCTGCCATCTGCATCGGGATTGCGATATCTTCTGTAGGAGCGATCTCCGAATCAACACTATTGGTGGACAGGAACCGACGGAGCGCGCCTACTACCATGGAATGCGGTAAGAAAGGCAAGCCCATCGCTTTAAGTTTATCTTCAGCATTGACGTCCAAAGGGATGTAGGCAGTTGCGCCGCTGTGAAAGCCAATGGCGTAACGTGCTAATTCTGTTCCTGTTTCGGGGTCAACATTCTTGTGCGGGACGACTGTGCCTCGTACATTAATGTAACACATCTGTTGAATAATTTCGTCTTTGTGTTGTCGGAACGCTTCAACAACTGCGCGAACTGGTCTGATCGGATTGCTATATGGGTTGCTTTGTGTCCCAATTGCATTTATTAAGGCTGCGGCAAAGTTACCTAAAGTTTTTCCCTGCCAATTGACGCTCCATTCCTCCATGACTTTTTTTGAAAACCCACATTTCAGAAATAGGTTGGGTGTTGATGTTTCAAATTCATCAATGATACAGGTCCGTTCCGGGTGATTTGTCCCCCCCAATGTCTGTTGGGCCAGGTGTGTGCGTCGTGGATCCAGAAACAGTTGCTTGATTGATGATACCTGTGCCTTTACGCGTTGTAATGTGAGCGGTTGGGATAGATACCCGCGTTCTTGGCATGCAGTCCAAACGGGACACTGTGGACAGGTACTTTTAGGTGCGTTGCCGCCCTTTTCCTCAAACGCACGGAACCGCTCAGCATCCTCACATACATTGCCGTGTCGGAAGGGTTCTGCCATGCGGACATCTGCCGGGATATCCTTCACCTCCTCCCACCGGTACGTTACTGTTCGCCAGTGCGCGATAACAGGTGCGTTTTTTGATTGGTAACGTTGTTCTGCGGCTTCTGCTAAACTGTGGCTCGCTATGTTTAGGCAAGTCGCACGGTTGTTCAAGAGATAGGTTTCTGCTTCGGTGTTCGTCAATATGCCCACTTCGGAAGACGTGAGTGCAAGGATGCGTGTCCCGCGCTTCAAAATTTGTTGGATTTGCGCTGAACGTTCTTTAGCGTTTTTATATTCTTTTAGGGCTGTCTGCTGCTTTTGAAATTTCGATGGCAAACGTTTGATTGCCAATGGACTTAGATGCCCCTCCCGAATGGCGAGTAATGTTTTGCTCACAGGCAGTCCGGTATCAACGGGTGGTGCTGAAATGCCGGTGTCTTCCCATATATCTGTTATTGGTACAGCATGTGTGGGAAACTCGGTATTCGGTGTAGCCGCACGAACCCATACTATGTTGTAGTCCTCCCACAGTGACACGTACACATCGTTGCGCGTCCAGTAGTGAAAACCGTCTGTTTCTCGATCGTAAGAAAAACCATGTTTCAAAAACGTTTCTTTCGCGAGATCAAGATTATTTGAACCAAGGGACGGTAGGGTAGCAATGTTGGATTTGGGAACGTCTTTTAGAAACTTTTGTTGAGAAGATTCGGGTTCGTGCAGTGCAGCACGAAGGTTATTAATAGGTGCAAAGAGTACCTCTTTGGTAATGACAGGTGGATTTAACAGATTACCGCTCAGCACCTGATACCGTAAATCCCAGCGGCTGTAACCTTTGTCCCCACGGACTTCCAGGTAAATGTCACGGTGGCTCGGGTTTTCGTCGGTTGGCTTGTGCTTATAGATGAAAAATTTCGCTGCATCGATGTTCGGATGCAGGTAATCCTGGATTCGGCAAGAGAACCGGAGCCCACCGGATTTTGTCAGCGTTAACAATGGGGTGGCAGTGGTGTTGAGGAGTGCTTCAATACAAGTAGCAACAGCTTCCGGGGCATCACAGATCGCCTTGTATGTAAATTCAAGGTCGTGCCATTGCGCACCATCACGTTCAGATGGGATGCCGGTATATATCTGAATTCCCCATGAGGTATACCACTGTTTTATTCGCCAGTCTTGCGTGCCTTGCCGTTTTAAGAATCGTTCACCGCCAAAATCTTGTGGGCCTTTGTCGTTTTCAGGCGCGTGGCCTATTGGCATAAAGGAGATTTCTGCATTCTCAAGCGCATCAAGTATCATAGGATTGCTGCGCGCACAATGCACCTTAATGTGATAGGGAAAACTCTTATACAACGCAGGTGTTATCACTGTTTTGCGTTGCCGAAGTATTTCTCTTTCTACATGTCGTTTGTGGCAAAGTTGAAAAATATCTTGTAATACATTCATGATGTCCCTCTTTCCATACCCAAACCCGGTAGGTGCATTTTCATGAGGATTAAAAATATATTTCGGTAATTTTCTAACCATCTACATCTTGTTTTATGTTTTCTTGTGTGAGGTTCATTATCTTGTTGTCTGAATCACGGAAGGCGCTGAGGACACTGCGTTCACGGAAGTCCTTTCTATTCATTTATGTTTCTTCTTAGCAGAAATAGTAATGGAACGGAAATGCTTCTGCGTCTTCCGCGCCTTCCGTGATTCAGACAGAAAAGGGATCAGATTACCGAATTAATAACTTAATCTTCATGAAAACGCGCTTACCTTTGGGTAATAAATCCAAATCAACGCTGAATGCGCGTTTAGGCATTCAGCGGGCTTACAAAACCCTCCCATAAGAGGTAATTCAGTAATTATGTGCTTAAATTGACAGTTATGGGTAGAGTGCAAGCAAAACCTACCAAATCAACGCTGAATACGAGTTCGGATTCCGGGCCAAACCATATTCAGTGCTAACAGGGATATTTAACCATTTCTCACATGTACTTGTTACGTTGATTTGGCGTTGATTACGCGCAGCATTGCCCAAACCCGATAGGTGCGGTTAGAAACAGCGCCTACCAAGGTAGAACAGCATCGGCGCGGGGAAACCCTGAAACTCCCCTACAATGTTAAATAAGACGTGATGCCAAATTAACACCGATACCCTTAATATGTACAGGACTTACGCAATTTTCATGATTTTTGCAATAATTACGGTTAAAATAGCGTAATTTTTAGCAGAGTTCTGAACTATGGCGCTTTTACAAAACGCCAAATCAACGGTCCGAATGCCATTTAGGCATTCCCCGCCTACCGCGTGTGCGTAAGCCCTGATGTAATAAATTGTTGGGTTTCCGGTTGTTCCAACTAACTTATACCATTTCTAAATTATAACTTCCCATTTACAAAAAACGCGTTTAATGTGAATGTCGGACGCACATTCACCAAGCATAAGTTTCAAAATCTCATAGAATCTTCGTAATGGTATTTTATTTATTAGAATTGGTATTATAGACTATTGATCGGTACGCTTAGGAAAACATACCTACCGTTGTCTTATATCTTAATATGTTAACATATACCTTAATTTTTATCAAGCTTTTTACATTATAAATGGTATGTGCATAATTATTCGAGGGGTGTGCATAAATAATTCCGATGTTAAATATGCGCTTAAAGGTAGTCCGCACACGCCGTGGGTTTCCATCCACAAGTTCAAAGAGGCGCAGCATGCCACACGGGGAATGCCATAAGGCATTCGGACCCGGTGAATGACTAAAGACGAATTCGCCATGATTCATACCGTTGATTTCTTGATTTGGCGCATGCTGCGTTGATTTGGCAATAAATTGCGCGACTACAAACGCATTGCTATAAATCAAGCGGCACCTGGCGTCTGTCCTTGTCTGTGTTGATACGCCAAATATTTATGCACACCCCTCAATTATTCAGTGTGAATCCAAATCCGTAGTTTACTAACCATGGTAGGCGCGTTTTGTCCACGCGCCGTTAGGTAATACCAATTCTATAAATGAATTTCCCTTTTGAATTAGAATATAAGAGGCGCAATGAATTGCGCGACTACGAACCAGCTATTTTTTAAAGGGTATGTTATTTTAACCTAAGTTGCTACGGACAAGATTTCAAGTTAGCAAACACTGCTTTTTACTGAAAAAACAAGGCTTTTTCGCCACTAAATGCGCGTTTGGCATTTGGCGGGGTTAGAAACCCCGCCTACAAGAGCATTTGCGAAATAGGTAGCAACTTGCGTTATTTTATAGAAATGGTATAATCTTTAGCACAGATATAGGCGCGCTTACATGAAGATTAAAAAATGAATTCGGTAATATTGCAGAGAAACTCGGTGCGATTAGATGAAGTTTAAGAAAATAAACCGGTAATTTGGCGAGGTTAGGAAAACTCGCCAGCAGAGGTGGACACCTGCCTTGTGCGGACGGAAAAATACCGAAAGAATAAATTAATCTTCATGAAATCGCACCTACCGGGTTTTAGCTGAATAACTTGAAATTTTCGCAAAAAATGGAGAATTTTCGCAAAAAATGTGTGTTTTTTTGTAATTTTTACTTGACTTATAACGTATATTATTATACAATATGTCATATAATTCATTTTAAGACATATAAAATGAATTATATTAATAAAAATTAGAAACTTTATTTGATTTAAATTTAGTTTTATGTTAGAATTAATGTCGGTTCAATATGAGACTTCAAGTGCGGAATAGTGATCCAAACCTGTATACACATATAAAATAGGTGTTGGTAAGTACACACAACATAGACAGACCGATATATTCCACTACGAAGTCCCATTCTTATTTATTAATTTTAAGACAATAAAAATTTAATTTGATATTATATAAGTTTTAACTTATAATTAATATATTGGAAGATGCAGATGTTGTTTTCATCTGCACCGGACAATGTAGGTTTAAATATCTTGTGGATTGAAGCAAAGAAGTCCCATTCGTAAAAGTCAATGTTTCACGCAAGATGCAAGGAAAACAATTGGTAACCACAATATAGGTTAAATGGATAGATGTGGTGTCAATTGAGATAGGTAAACAGGTAACCCTGTTTTTTACACAATATTAATACACAATATTAATATTTAGATTGGAAGATTAGATTAACAGGATTTAATTCCCTGAATCTTAACTTGAATTTAATATTTCTAAAAGGAGAAATAAGTAATGCGATTGTCAAATAAATCGACATTTTCCTTAGCAAGTTTAATTTTGCTGTTGGCACTTGGGGTTGTCTTTGGAACTACCTTTGTGATGGCACATGCTCCAGATGATACTACTGTAGGTCCACATACTCACCCAGTAACGGAGGCAGTTGTGCGAGACGATAATGCCACTCCCCCTGTGCTACCAGTTCCCCTACATAATACTCACCCAGTGCCAGTTTTACGTTAAAGAGTGGTCAGGATAATGTTAGAGGAAATATGATAGCGCTTGACGCTACTGCTAATACTACTTTTACCTTAATCGTTGATTACGGTACAGATGTAACTGATACTGCCACTAATACTGATACTACTGGTGTTGCGGATGACGATCTAAGCATCGCTGATGCTGCTCATGCAACACTGCAAGTTGACAGCACAGCGGCTACGGATGCAACTTTAGCTATCACGCGTATCGGTAGCAGTGATTCTATGTTTCAGGTAGTAGTAACTCCCGGACTTTATCCGAATGCCGACACGGCAGCCACAGCTACGAACGATGACACCTTGATGTTCAGAATACAATTACCAGCGGGAGACTTGTTTAGTCTGCAAACAACAGAGGTTGTAGGAACTGCTGTTGATCCAGTGACTGTCCCTGGTGGTGAAAGTTTAGCATCAGCTCTTTATACTTTTACGTTGGTTGATGTGTTGCCTCCACCCGAACCTGACACCACAGTTCCAGTGGTATCTATTGGTACTCCTACTTTTGATGCTGGAAAAGGTCAAGTGACGTTCACAATCACGGTTACTGAAGCGAATCCTGGTACGGATGCTGGCGATGGACTTTCACTTTCTGACATCACTTCCGGGGTTACAAATGGAAGTGTTGTAGACTTTGCTGATAATAATGATGGGACTTATACGGTGCAGGTTATGCCAACTGACGCTGCTATGCCAGTTTCATTGTCGATTGCTGCCGGGGCAGTAGTAGATGCGTCTGATAATAGTTCTAGTGCTGTTGAAGCTGTGACTTGGACACCAACAGGTTACACACCGCCAGTAATTCCAAAAGTGACGTTTACCTCTACAGGTAGTGCGACAACTGGTGAAGCGTTTGCTGTAACGCTCGGTAATGCCGATACCACAATGATGCTTGCTGATCTTAATATAGGACTTTCCGATATTACGGTCACCCAAACAGCAACTGATGGTACCGCAAGTGTTCTTGCACGTACTTATAATGGTACAACAGGCGTTGTGACATTCACCCCAACTGCAGCGGGGACAGTAAAAGTTGCTGCTACAGTTAACGGACAGACAGATGAATCAGTCGCTATTACAGTCGTAATGGCAGCCCGCGTCCCTGTTGCTGTGACTGCTACACCATCAGCAACTGCAGTGAATGGTAGCACCCCTATTGTCGTGACGTTAAGTGCTACGGCTCCGGCTATGGTTCCATCAGACTTAGAGGCTGCTGATTTCACCGTCATGGAAGGCAGCATTGCCTTGAATGCTGTAGTGAATGTTGGTGCAGTAACTGGTACAGTCAGCTTAACCATTACACCTGCTGGTACTGGAAACACAATTGTTACAGTGGCGCCGTCCACAACAGGTATCGCAAAGGTTCGTTTTGCCCAAGTATCAGTCATGGTTGACCGCACAGCACCTACGATAGAGTTTAGTCTCTTAACAAGAGACGCGAAGGCGGATGTAGCTGTTCAGGTGGGAATCACAGTTTTCGGTACTGATGACGCACTTGCTGTTGGTGATATTAATGTAGTACAAACTGTCAATGGAAGTTTCGAGTCTCTTGAACATACTTATATTGCTGCTCCAAGCGTGGTAACGTTTACACCAAATGCTATGTCCACGGTTGTTGTTAGCGTTGACGCAGATGCCGTAATGGATGCCGTTGGAAATGGGAACGCTGCGGCAAATTCAGGTGATATTGCTGTCGCCGCCGCAGACCTTGTTGATTCCACAGCGCCCACAGCGACTATTATAGGCAGACAACGTACAGAGCGTGCATTTGAAGTAACCATCACCTTTAACGAAGCACTAAAAGCGGTGAAACCCTGACCGCTGATGAAATCACGGTTACAAATGGCTCCATTGCTAATGTCGCTGAACATACAACGACATCAAACGCCTTCACAGGTACGGTTACACCAGACCACGGTGTTAGAAGTGTAACAATTCAGGTCAACGCAGGTGCAGTGAAAGACGCATCTGATAATGCAAATGCTGCAACGCCTGCAACGGCTCATGCTATCACGGTGAGAAGCACCTCCGTACCATTTGATCCACCACCTAGCGCAGCGAGTAAGCTGGAAGGGCTTGTTATTCCCGCGAAGAGTTTTGTGCTTTTAACGCATGCGAAACCCGAGGGATTGCCAGCGGTATTGCCTTCAAACGCTTCTATGGTCGTGTGGGCTGATATGCCAGATATTGAAGCGTTATTCTATAGTGGTGGTTCTATAAACATAACTGTTTCGGGCGTTGGGAACCGAAGTGTTCTCTTCACTGAATTTATGTGGGCAAGGAACCTTGCTAAAATTGGTCAAACTGGTGAATTAGCGCATCAATGGATTGAAATTTACAACAATAACAATGATCCTGTAACCGCAACAGTGGAGACCAAAGCTGGCCGTCCAGCACTTGTGCATGGCACTGATCGTGTCAGTAACGTTGTAGGTGGTGGTTGGGCATTTGATGGTTTAGGTCAGAACGGTTCTGATGATGGTGAAGGTGGCAGCGCCGAGGTCGATTTCGTTTCTATGTATAGAAACCAAAAAGCTAGAAACGACAAAGATGGTTCTAACAAAGGCCATTGGAGCGCCTCCACTGAGACCTATTTTGCCCTTCATAAAGGCACACCAGGGAAATTTGAACGTAGTGGTGTAACTGTCATCGACCCATATAATCCCAGTCTGAAACCGGCTGTCATCAATGAAGTCGCCAACAGAGATTCTGCTAATAGGAACTATGAGTGGATTGAGATACTTGTTACTGAGGGTAGTCAGCGCTTCAAAAATTGGGAAGTAGAAATCATCACAGGTGTGGGGACTATTAAAAGAGTCTTTACGCTGCCTGAAATTCCTGGCGGACAAGCAGTTGGTGCAGGTGAAGTGCTCTTGGTAACTGCAACAGATCCTGCAACAGATCCGAGGCACCCATTAGCACCCGGTTACAACGTTCAGAAAAACAATGAAAATCAGGCGCTCGGTGTCGGTCCGAATCATCCTGTCAAATATATTGTGCGGAATTTTGAGAATCAATTGCCTGACAACGGTAATTTTGTCTTAACGCTGCGCACCCGTAATGACAAAGATAATCACGAAGGGGTCATTGACATTGCTGGTTTCCATAACAATTTGGCACAGGATACAGGGGATTTCTTTACAAATCTCTGGCCGCTTTCAAACTATCCCGCACCGAATCTTAGCAACAATAAGTTTGAGGTAAGTACTGTCCATCGTCGTCAGCATACCGATATCGCTGGTACTCGTACACTTGATGGTAACAAAGGCGACAAAACTGCATTCGCAGGTGTCGGTTGGACAAGTATCGGCTACAAACGGAACACAAGACAGAGTGACGTTTTCGGTGGAACACCTGGTTATGTGAACGATGCGTTGGTAAACCGAGGTGCCACTGCGATCAACAACGTGGTCATCAGCGAAATTATGTTCGATACCAGTCGTAATACGCCACAGTGGATAGAACTACAGAATCTGTCTGACACTCACGGCGTTGATGTAAATCGATGGTCAATCTTTGTTGACAACTACCACTTGATGGATCCAGAGACAGATTATACGGCTGCTCCACTTACCAACAAAGAGTATAAGATTGACGGTTTCATTCCACCGAATCAAACCATGTTAATCGTGACACACTCGAGTCGGAGTTATACGCTGCTTCCATCTGAACGGATATACAACCTTCGTTTGGCACGCGGTCCAAGTCTGCTGAATCCGTATGGATTTGAAATTAGGCTCAAATCGCGGACGAATGAAGCTGTAGGTGATCAAGATACTATTGATGTTGTTGGTAATCTTGGTGATGCACCCGCAGGTAGCCGTCGTTCAGATGCAAAATCTTACGCGGATCTCGCGTGGATGTTACCATCCGGCACTACTGCTGACGGAGTCCGTGTGTCTATCGCGCGTAAAACCGATGAGAAGATTCAAACATTAGACGGTAGAAAAAAATGGAGTTGGGTCTCTTCAGATGATGACCCCCGTTTAGGCAGAATCTTTCAACCGACTTACTACGGACTTTCCAGTGATATATCTTCACCTGGACAAACCCGTGGTACACCACTGCCAGTCAACTTGTCATCCTTCCGTCCAACACTGGAAGACGGCAAAGTCGTTATCCACTGGACAACCGAATCCGAACTTGACAACGCTGGATTTAATATCCTTCGTAGTGAAACTCGGAACGGTGAATACAAGCAGGTCAATTCTGAACTGATTGCTGGACATGGCACTACAGGTGAACGCCACACTTACAAGTGGGTTGACCAAACCGCCAAGCCTGGTGTCGTTTACTACTACCAAATTGAAGACGTATCTTTCGCCGGTGAGCATCAAGTGCTTGCTGTAACCAAATTGAAAGGTTTGATCTCGGCGAAAGACAAACTTACAACGACGTGGAGTGAGCTAAAACAAGCTTCACAATAGGGTTAAATTCAGGGATATTTAACCATTTTCTCCTCACAATAAGGAATCTGCAGAATCCTTATTGAAGGAAAATCTTTCTAAAAAACTATTCCCATTTAGGAGGCTGTTGCAATATTCCGGTGCGGCAGTTTCCTAACGGAATAGTAAACTAACTAACCTATCCAACTAACCTATCTCAAACAGGGAACTTGCGCCCGCAAGTTCCCTGTTTGAACTTTTAACGACAAAAAACCGCGTCTAATCGCAATTCATTGCCAAATCAACGCAGCATGCGCCAAATCAAGAAATCAACGGTATGAATCATGGCGAATCATGTAGAATTTAGTCATTCACCGGGTCCGAATGCCTTATGGCATTCCCCGTGTGGCATGCTGCGCCTCTTATATTTTCTAATTGAATGTAGGGCGGGGTCTCTGTGCCCCGCCACTGCTGATGTATCTAAACAACGGGCGGGCACAGAGACCCTCCCCTACAATAAGGGTGAGGTTTGTAGGTTGTATTTAATAGCGTCCAACCTGAAATAAATCCTTAAATTGACGCCTATGGTAGAGCTTGCGAAACCCGACGGACGATATAAGCTTTCCGTAACACGCATTAACTAATAATTCTTAAAACTAAATAGCTCTGCTCAAAAACAGAAAAACTTGACAATTCTGTAAAAACCCTTTAAAATTCTAACTATTAGTCTTCAGCGAAAGGAAAACGCTGTGAATTTACACAAAAGAGACTACGGGACAGTTGTTGGCCCACACCCCCGTACTGCACAGGCAGGTTTTGATATGCTCCTCACAGGAGGGAATGCCGTGGATGCCGCTGTTGCCGCTGCCTTTGCAGAAGGAGTCGTGGAACCCTCACAAAATGGAATCGCGGGCTACGGCGGTTGTGTGCTAATCTATCGAAAGAAAACACAAGATGTCGTAGCGATAGATTACAATTCTGCTGCACCAGCAGCTGCATCAGAAGATATGTTTACAATTGAGGAAGCTCCAGATACGCCTGCAGGATACCGTGTTCCTGGACGCGTTAACGTTCACGGACCGCTATCTATTGGTGTGCCAGGGGTTGTTGCGGGATTATGTTTAGCGTTGGAGGAGTATGGTAGTCTTCCGCTCGTGGATGTGCTACGTCCGGCTATTAATTCTGCACGTTATGGTTATGCCCCTAATGCCTCAAACTGTGGTGGAATCGCCGGAAATGCAGAAAGGTGGAAAAGAGAGTTTCCAGAAACGGCACGGGTTTTCCTCAAAGATGGACGACCACCAAAAAAGGGGGAAGTGCTTACCAACCCTGATCTTGCACGCACTCTGGAGGCTGTTTCAGAAGGTGGGCGCACAGCTTTTTACGAAGGGAAAATAGCAGAAACAATCGCGAACCACATTCAGGAATTAGGTGGATGTTTAACCGTTGATGATCTAAAAAATTACCGTGCCTTCATTACAAAACCTTATGAAATTCAGTATCGCGGCTATTCGGTCTATACTGCACCTCTCGGAGCAGGCGGACTAACCACTTTACAGATGCTCCGTTTGGTTGAGGGACTTGATGTAACGTCTATGTCTCTTACCGAGAGATTCCATCTTTTTGCTGAAGCGATGAAGGTTTGCTGGCCCGAAAGGCTCCGGCGATTTGGAGATCCGAATTTTGTTGCTATAGATATAGCAGAAGAACTGTCGGATAGTTTCACAGCAACACTCAGCAAAAAGTTGAAGGCAGGACTTGAATCGCCCCAACGGGGTGAGGTAGTCTATCACGAACCGATGAATTGCACAAGTCATATTTCCACTGCTGATGCGGAGGGAAATATGGTATCATTGACACAGACACACGGTGGCGGATTCGGTTCAATGGTAACGGTGCCTGACACTGGACTACTTTTTGGACACGGTGTTGGTCGTTTCGATCCGAGACCGGGGCTTGCAAACTCTGTCGGTCCGGGTAAACGTCCGTTGCATAATATGGGTCCATGCCTTGCCACGCGAGACGGCATGCCTTTCTCGACCTACGGTATCCCTGGCGGTCGTACTATCCCAAACAATCAATTAAATATCAGCGTTAGCCTTATTGATTTGCAAGTGTCCGCGCAAGCAGCGTTGGGTGCGCCACGATTTCACAGCGATGGTGCTGAACCGATCCAAATCGAATCACGCGCAGGTGAAGAAACACTTACTGGGTTGCGAGAACTTGGACATGAAATCACTGCAAGTGGTGGTATCGGCGGCCCGGGACATGCTATTCGCCTATCAAACGATGGAACTTGCCACGATGGCGGCACGGATCCACGTGGAGAAGGTAAAGTCATAGGACGTTGATATTTCCATTCAATGGGTACACGTCCATAGAATGGTAAAAGGGATCGGGAATCTCGATTCATAATCTATGGTGAGGTATAAAAAAGTAGGCACTCGCTGTAGGCGCGCTTTGTAAACGTGCTGATCACAGCGTATAGTTAATTGTAAATCTAACGTGTTGTGCTAAATACTTATTTGTAAAATATTGTTTCACAATTACATGACGTTTTGTTAGTTTTTATCATTAGTTGATTCCTTCTTCAGTCCCGAC
>JAGWBU010000078.1:39191-56758 GCA_021295735.1 Candidatus Poribacteria bacterium
AGGGACGATATGTGTATAACATGAGTTCAATATGTGTGAAAAGAATACAAACAAATAGTTAACTAACACAAGTCGTAAATCTACTATAATTCTTTTGGAGTTTTAACAGATATGTCACAATTTGTAAAAGCCGCGACAACCGAACAGATACGTCCAGGTACCTGCATCGGTGTTAAGGTTGAAGGTGTTTTTATCGGTATCTATAATGTTGAGGGTGAATATTACGCCATGAACAATATCTGTCCACATCTCGGTGGGGTTTTGACTTACGGGTTTTTAGACAAGGAATGTGTTACTTGCCCGATGCACATGTGGGAGTTTGATGTCAAGACCGGCAAATGTGTTTGGCCAGGCGAAGAGAGTATTCCTATCTATCCCGTCAAAGTCGAAGGGGAGGATATCCTTGTAAATGTAGATGAACCGATGAATATGGATAAACCGCAATAAAGATGTTAAAATACGATTAGTCTCATTACCGAAGAACTAATCACAAAGGAGAGAACGGTATGGCATATCTGCTCACCGGTGGCATGGGATGCATCGGCACTTACGTGATTCGCGACCTATTAGCCGCTGGTGAAAAAGTGGTCGTTTACGACTTTGCTTACGATCTAACAATTCCAAAGATGGTGCTCACGGATGCGCAAATTGAAAGTCTCACTTTTGTGCAAGGGGACATTACCGACTTACCCCATGTCTTACGCACTATTCAAGAATATGAGATTAAACGAGTAATCCACCTTGCTTCGTGGCAAGTGCCTGCATGCAATGCGAATCCGCCACAGGCGTTGAAAGTTGTGTGTGAAGGAACAATTAATATACTGGAAGCTGCGCGCATTTTCAATCTTAAACGCGTTGTGTGGGCAAGTAGCGTGGCGGTTTTTGGTGCGCCAGAGGATTATAACCATCAACAGATTCTGAACGATGCCCCGCACTATCCTAAATTTATCTATGGCGCATGCAAATCTCTCAACGAAAGATATGCGATGCACTATTTTGATGCTTACGGTGTCGATTCAATCGGACTTCGGTTTACAGCGGTGTATGGGGTGGGTAGAACACGAGGAATGAGTTCGTTCACGACTAAAATGATTGAAGCAGTTGCGATGGGAGAACCGCACTTGTGCCCGTTCGGTGACGATTCGGTGGATTGGCAGTATGTAGAAGATGTCTCAAGTTCGATTGTGATGGCTTGCACTTGTCCGACAACAAAGACGCGAGTCTTTAATGTCAAGGGAGGTATCCGTCCCGTGAAAGAGGGTGTAGCGTATCTGAAAACTTTGGTGCCAGATGCACAAATTACGTTGGAACCGGGGGTGTTCGGAATCTCGTGGGATTATGACGCAACGTCTATCGCTGAGGAGATGGGATTTACACCTGCCTATACAATGGAGCAAGGAATTTTAAAAACATATAATAAGTTTCGAGAACGCGCTGGATTGGAACAAATTTAAAAGTAAGGGCAGAATACATTCTGCCCTTCAACATGAAAGAACGTATATGTTGTGTGCTCTTATAAATTAGTAGTACTTTTTCATCTGTGCCCAGCTGACAGCCAACTTCCCACGGGCATCAACTGCAAGCACCTGATCCCACGGTATATTCTCTCCCTTGGCATCCGCCTGATGCACATCGTCAAAGTTTGGATGTCCCCAACCGCCACTGCTTTTATCAATGACGACAAGTTGGGCAGTTTTACGTTTCAAATCAGAAACATCCCACTCTTTCCGTTTCATGGTTTCATGACTTTCACCGGTTATAGTTCGTTCAACTTTGCCATTAATTACAAGGTTAACACAACACGGCTCAGCAGTACCCCAAGCACGGTTACCACCGCCGATGAGAAAATTCATTGTTTCGCCGACAATTGTGAACTCAATTGAGGTAAGGGTGCCTTGAGGGGCATCAGGTGCAACATTACCATTTGCATCTTGCTGCATATCACCTGCTTTCTGCCCCAGTTTTGCTCCTTTGTCCGGTCCTTGATACCTTTCAGCTAAGCCAAGCCACCAATCCCCTTGGTGATTAGAGGGCTGGCCGCGGTTCCGTGCTGTTGGGTTATCTCCCCAAGTTGGTTGAAAATCAAATGCATCTCCTGTTTTTTCTTCCCAATCTGTTAGGTCCCCTGTCTCAAAATCGTTGTTGAAAGCGCGGGCGAAAACGAAGTTAACAGACAGAATGACTAGGAAGAAAATCATGAGTGAAAAAACATTTTTTTTCATTTGATATATCTCCTTTAGTTTGTAAAGCAAGAAATTGTGTAATATACTCACAAGTATAAACGAATTGACACAAGTTGCTATTTGTAATACTTTTTCATCTGTGCCCAGCTGACAGCTAATTTTCCGCGCGCTTCAACGGCAGTTGCCTGTCCCCATGGAATATTTTCACCACTACTATCAGCTTGATGCACATCGTCAAAGTTTGGATGTCCCCAGCCGCCACTACTGCTATCAATAACAACAAGTTGTGCGGTTTTGCCCTTCAGGTCGGAAACATCCCACTCTCTCCGGGTCATGGTTTCTGTGTTACTACCGGTCATTGTACGTTCAACTTCACCATCAATTACAAGATTGACACAACAAGGTTCAGCAGTACCCCAAGCACGATTACCGCCCCCCATAAGAAAATTCATCGATTGACCAACAATTACAAATTCAATGGAGGTTAACGTGCCTTGAGGGGCATCTACACCGTCTGCAAGATCACCTGGGTTTTGCCCTAATGCCGCACCTTTTTCCGGCCCTTGGTACTTTTCAGCTAAGCCAAGCCACCAATCACCCTGATGTTGAGAAGGCTGCCCACGGTTTCGTGCTGTTGGGTTATCTCCCCAAGTTGGTTGAAAATCAAACGCTGTTCCTGTTTTCTCCCAATCTGTTAGGTCACCTGTCTCAAAATCGTTGTTAAATGTTCGCGCTAAAGCGGGATTAACAGGTAGGAGGAACAGAACTGTGAGCATGGAGAGAATTGTGAGTGAGAAAATCAATTTTTTCATCTGATATCTCCTTCAGTTAGGTAATACGAAAATATCGAAACGTTCTACTTTTCATAGATTTTGCAATTACAAACAAGTTAATTTTATCCGTGCTTACTAAACACATTATAGAAATGATATATCTTTAGCAAAACTATGTCAAGAAAATTCTGGATTCTTGCTATGATGGAATTGGCAGCCCAAGCATTTCTATAAGAAAAGAATTAAACGAACCCTCTCACAAAAATTAATCCGATGACACAAATAATCGCTGTCAAGGTGCGTTTTTCACTTTTGAAGGCACGTTCCCAAGAAAAATCGTGCACAGATGGAGAAGAATAGGGACGAAAATAGGGAAGGAAGCGCGGCACTTGTTCCTGATATGTTTGATAGACGGAACCGCATGATTCCAATAAATAGGTTTCTTCTACTACGATGATCGGAAGATACTGAATAAAATATCCGATAATCAGAACAGGTATCAACCAAAGAACATTAGCAATAATGCAGACTCCGAAACTCAGCAGGAAATTGCCAAGATACAATGGATTACGGACATAGCTATAAGGACCTGTTGTAACAAGATCGCGGGCGGCACCGAGAGAAGTGGCTCGTGTGGAGCCACCAGCATATCCGACTGCCCATATTCGGAGCAATTCACCTATAGAGATAAACAAGATGCCTATTAGTGTGGTATGCCAGGTTGATTTTGCGAAATAGAGCAATGCGAGAATAAATGGAATCGGGGTGAAACTGCGGATTTTGAAGAAAAAGTTACCGAGTTTGGGGGAAATCATGATAGTCGTGGAAAACTTTGGGAACAGACTTAAAATCGGAAAAGGTTGAGTGTAGGTTACTGGACAATGTGAGGACTCTACCTTTAAATTTCTATCTTGGCGTTCGCCATATTAAGATACTACCGACAATACCGTATAAAATGTTTGCGCCCCAACAGGCTACAAAGGGATGGAGTTTGCCGTTCTCACTTAGTCCTTCAAGCGTGGCAAAAGAGAGTGCCCAATAGATAAAGACAAGGAAGAAAGCGATCACTAAGCCCGCGAAAAATCCGGCTTTTCCGAAACGTATTGCAATAGGCGCGCCTAACATTACAACAACAACCGCTGCAAATGGATATGCTCGTTTGTGATGTAATTTGACGTGTTCAATCCGAGAAATTTGCCCTGCTTCTTTTTTATAGGCGATCTGTTCTTTAAGTTCCTTAATCGTCATCCCCCTTGGGTCTTTATCGCTACCGATGAAGCGTGCAGGGTCCTCATAACGTTCTATAGACATCTCTTTAAAAGTTTCATAATCAACTTCTGTTTCATTTTCAAAGTGGCGAATGTGTCCTTCGGTCAGCACCCAATGCGTCGGTGTCCATGTTGTTTCCTTGGCATAAATAGTACGCTGGAGTTCCCCTGCCTCATTCGATTCCCAAATGGTCATTTTACTAATTATTTTGTCTTGTAAATTAATTCTGTGGGAATAAAAGATACGATTGCCTCTGCCTTTAAAAACAAGGTGTCTTCCGTATCGTGGGCGTTCTTTTTTTTGTAGCAGATTCGCTTCATGGTAAGCTGGAGATGCGATGCGGTCATAAAAAAAAGCAAAAAGCACACAAATAACAAGCGTCACAATAAGAACAGGGGTAAGAATTCGGTAGACGCTTATTCCACCTGCTTTCATTGCAACAAATTCGTTATTACGAACCATCCGTCCAAGGACGAAGAAGATAGCGACAAAACCTGACACGGGGACGATCTCCATAATCCGCCGCGGTGCTTGGAATAGAACGATTTTCACAGCAGCGAAATAAGCGATACCCTCTTCAAAATGTTTGATATCCTTATCTAATAAACGAACGATGACAACGAGCGCGCTAAAGAAAAAGAAGCCGACGAAAAAGGCTTTGAGGTATTCTTTAATCAGGTACCGGTCTAAGATATTCAAGCGATTTTTCCTACTTTGCCCATTAAGATTCCGCGTTTCTATTAACAAAAAGCGGAATTTTACGTTCTTTATTATGCCATGCCCTTAGTTTACCTTCGCTCATCATGCCGGTAAATAGCACTATTCCGAGCACACCGACAACAAGATTTGGAAGCCACATTGCCAAAGCAGGATGGAATTGACCGCTTAAGCCTGTACTTTGTCCAATCTGAAGCAGTAGGTAATATAACAGTATAACGGCTAACCCGATACCAAATCCGATCATTCTTCCGTTCTTTTTTACCATAAATCCGAGTGGGATGCCGATTATGCTAAATGCTAAGCAGGCAAACGGAAGGGCAAACTTTTTGTGATACTCAACCTTTGCATACCGGAGTCTATTTAAAGTGTACTCAGATGGTTTTTCAGGTTTTAGGGATTTTTCTAATTTTTTGATATGTGTGTTAAGCTCTCCGATACGCATTGCTTGCGGATGCTGTGTCTTATATTCTCTCCGTTGTAAATCTTCTTTATAGTTGAGAGCGATCTGTTGTTCTTGAAATTGCGTAATTCTGAACCCTTCGGAGCCGTCAGTTAAGGGTTCATAGGTATGCCCGTCGTAAAGCGTCAATTTGGTACTGCCGCCTTCAAAGCCAAGACTGGCGGATTGTGCGAGAGTGAAGCGCGGTTGCCCCGGAAAAATTTCGTCCCAGATTCTCACATTCTGTAACCTTTCTGTTTTAGGATCGGTGGATTCGTACATCCAAAGTTTTCCCTCTGTTTCAAGCTCTTTCATGACGGTGTCTTCTTCCAGAATGAGAGCAGGATTGTGTTTTTGGATGTCGCGTTTAAGTGAAACAGAAGAAAGTGTTGCTCGTGGCAGTACATATTCCATCAGTGCTAAGTCGACCGCACTTAATATTACAGTTGCGCTCAGGAGGGGTACCATAAGTTGATGGAAACCAACACCATGAGCACGCATTGCCATTATTTCTGAATCTGTAGAGAGTCGTCCTAATGCCAACAGGATTGCAACTAACGCCGCCATCGGAATTGACAGAACAACCGTTGCAGGCATCACATACAGCAGTGATTCAATCAGATAAAGGGGGCTTACCCCTTTCTTAACGAAAAGTTTGACTAACCGAAATAGCTCGTCAAAAAGTATGATACAGGTAAAACAGATAAGTGATATTAAAAATGGTGGAATGAACTCTTTTAGACAATAACGTGACAGTATTTTCATAATTTCTTTTTAACTCTATACACAATTTCGTAGAGCAGATGCACTTGTGAACAGCAAGCAGACTTTACATTTATTAATCTCTTTGATTAGACTCCTGCAATCTGGCAGAACACATAAGGCTTAATTTATTATTAGTTGCTTTTTAAGTAAAAAATGTTTAAAAAATTTGCGTTTTTAATTAGAAATTGTGTTATGGACATGTTATCATGTTAATTATGAACATTACACTGGAATCAATTCAGTTAACTACATCAGATTTGTCAGAGTATTCTGCCCATCTAAGTTCATCGCAAGAACTTTATTCTCCGACTGCGCCTGCAAAACCTATTGCACAATTCGGTTGGCGTGATCGATGGTGGTTGAATAATGCGCCTGCGGAACAAGTCGCACTCAATTATTGGTTTTTTCAATCATCTGATGAGGCTTACACTGCAGCTGATGAAGGTCGCCTTCGGTTGTCTCCGCGAACCATCTCAAAATTCGGTGGACACGAATCTATTTATCAGCCAGTATCCAAAGATCAGGTTGAACTTGGAGATTCAGTGTGGCAGGCGGGACCGAATTGGCTTTTCGTTCGAGAGACCGTCGTTGTCCTCGTCGCTGAAATCGGCGGACAAGTTTCCGATGAGACAACCCTGCAAATAGCACGTAAGATTCTTAAGAAAATTGAAAACGGACTTTAGCAGGACAGATTGATAGATAGAGATACCGTTTAACGTGGCGGAGGTGAGCACGTAACAATCACCACCGCTCTTGTAAACGCACTCACCCATAGGATTGATCAATCCATTGTCTGTCCGCTACTGATAGTCTTGATACCAATTTTCAGATTGCGCGGCTAAGCGAATGTTTTCTGTCCCTCCAAAGTGACGATGTTCAAACCACGGTAACGCGTTTTCTGCTGCTGCATTTGCATTATGGAAATTGGTTGTTGCTTCATTTTCGAGAAATTGCGTGACTGCCCCAGTGTCAGGATAAAAATCAACAGCATCTTTCCAAATTGCGCGTCCGCATAGGAACCCGCTCGCGCCTGCTGCTGAAGCGAGTTGAACGTTTTCAATGAATTCCTCAATATCTACTCCAGCACTTAAAATGACCCACGGCAACGTTGAAGCTTCATCTAATTTCTGACAGACATCTTTAACCTCACTCAAGTCGTAAGCAGATTCACCCGCATAAAACGCTCGATCTTTATACGCATCCGTGTATTTTAAATCCGCCGGAAATTCTAATTTCAGAATATCAACTTTATAGGATGGGTCGGTAAATTCTTCAACACTGCGGATGACCAGGTCCGGTTTCTGCTTCGCAAATCCAACGCTCTTTGTTGTGCCTTCTAAAGCATAACTCACGAGTTCAAGTAGAAACGGCAGATCATGTTTCTCACATTCATCTCCAACATGACGGACAAAAGCTTGTTGATGCTGCAGCGTTGCTTCAGAAGCATCGGGATGATAATATGCGAGTAGTTTGATAGCGTCTGCGCCTGCCCGCTGTGCTTTTTCAATAGTCCAATTTTCGATTGGGTTGGAGAGCCGCTCATTTTCACTAACACCTTCACTCACGTAGCCTGATGCTTCATAAGCCAGAAGTAGCGCTACATCCCGTGGGATCTCCATAATTGAATACGGGTGTCCATAGATAGGGTCAGTCAAAACTGCTGTAGCATTCGGGGCAAGAATTCGTGTAATTAAAGTTTTTAGCGATGCAACATCAGAATATTTGACATTTGTTTTGTCAATGTCAAGGACTTCTCCAAGTTTGGTCACCATAGAACCGCGTTGGTCAATCGCCATCATCTTAAACTTTCCGCTTGCGTCGGCGAGTTTCATGAGTCCTCTCAATTTTCCAGATGAAATACCAGTCGTAGCCATTAAAATAAGTTCTCCTTACTAATATTCGCGTTCAACGAAAAAGTGAATTAGGGATAAAAACAGGTGCTTTGCCCTATTATTTGGAAGGTGGGCAAAATTCTGATTAAACTTTTGTGCTGCTTCTTGAAGTAGTGTTTTAGAACACTTCTGTGCATATTGAATAGAGTTGTATTTCTGCATCAATTGTAAGACACTTTGAACGTCAGCTTCCGTTTTTTCAGTTCGTGGTCGTGCCATGATGTCAATAACGTCTTGTGCTTCTGATGGTGTACAGGAATTGAAAAGATGGATAAGTACAAGAGTCCGTTTACCTTCACTAATATCCCCTGCGATCTCTTTGCCGTATCTACCAACATCGCCAATTAGATTGAGAACATCATCCTGAATTTGGAATGCAACCCCAAGAGATTTTCCGAGTTCAATAAAAACATCAGCTTCTTCAGCACTTGCACCGCCGATGATTGCCCCCACACGACAAGGCGTGATGCAAGTATACCACGCAGTTTTCTGGATACACATGGTCCAATAATCGTCTTCGTTGAGGTTCCATTGATTATTGTGAACCCAGCTCAGTTCAATGTGTTGTCCTTCAACGACTTGGTTGCTCAGTTGTATGAATTCGGATAGGATACGGAAGGAGAGTTCGTGTCCGAGGATATCAGTATTTCGGTGAAGCATTTCCCACATTTTACAGTGCAGTGCATCTCCGACATTGATAGCCATCGGGATTCCATGTTTTTGATGAAGGCAAGGTTCACCACGTCGAAGTTCAGAACCGTCTTCAATGTCATCGTGAATGAGAAGCCAATTCTGAAGTAGCTCCAACGCTGCAGCAGTATTGACAGCACGTTCTGCATCTCCACCGAATACCTCGCAGATAAGCAAGCAGAGTGCGGGTCTTAATCCTTTTCCCGCACGTTGCGGATAATCTAACATCATTTGGTATAACTGATGTACATCCTGATGCTTATGGGTGGTGGGAAGAAAGTCAAAGATACATGCATCTACTTTGGTTTTGACTTCCTTGAGATAAGCGGTGACGAGGTCTTTTGTTGGTGCTGGTTCACGCCCAGATTTCGGCATGGATCTTTTTAATTCCTTTTCCAGTCGGTTCTCCTATAGCTGCATATATCAATTATAAAGTATACCATATTGTGTGGTGAAAATCAAGTTTTTTGTTGAATAGGCAGGGTTATTCAGTTTTAAGAATTATCAGTTACTGAGTTTTACTGTGAGTTTATATCGTCCGTCGGGTAGCGCTTACGAAACCCGACAAATGCCAAAAAGCGCACTTGACGTTGATTTGGACATGGTAGTAGGCACGCGCCGCTTTCCGTCCGAAAGCCAAGAAATTACGGCACACGGCGTGTGCCTACTACTTTGCATCGCACATCTTTTTTGTAAGTTGAGGCTATGGATAGAGTGATAGCGAAACCCTTTGTGATGAAATACGCCAGAAAAACCGAAAACTAAATAACCCTATTGGATAGGTATGTACAGTTTTTGTAGATTGTCTGAACCAAGATTTGCAAGATTATAGGATTTCCAAGATTAGTCTTATGCTGTGCGGATGCTCACAATCCTGTAAATCTGGAAATTCTGATAATCTTGGTTCAGACAAGGATAAAACCTTGTAATACCAAATTAACGGGATTTATCTTATTTTACTGGGTATTAGGCGCGTTTACAAAACGCTCCCACCGAGAATGATCGAGAACGTATCATTACAGAGATTTACTGGGATTTTGAAACTCGACGAATGTGAATGTAAGAGGCGCAATGAATTGCGCGACTACAAACACGTTTTTTGTTAATGATGATCTATCATTCAGAAATGGTATAATATCGGACTTACAAAGTCCTCCTACAAGAAAGGGGCGCGACAATCTATTAAAATGTGGATAGAATTGGCGCGTAATCTATGATTCCGTATTGTGGTCAAGATCGAGGGCGATGAAACGAAATCCGGTGGGTTTGAGTTTTTCAACGAGGGTGGTGCGCAGCTCAAGTACACGCGTAAACTCAGAATCGGACACTTGTATTCTTAAAACCGGTTTATGATCAAATAGCGTAGCACTTTCAATGTTGAATTCTGCAATAAGTTGCTCCGCTTGCTCCAAAGCAGAAAGTGCTGGTTGGGTTTCCATATTATGTGCGTTTTCTCCAGTCACTGCCTGCCATAAATCCACCATCAACGAACACCATTTGTCCGGTAACAAAATCTGATGCGTTAGATGCAAAGAAAATCGTCAATCCTGCTAAATCTTCCGGTTCACCCCAGCGATATGCGGGTGTGCGGTTAAGAATCCATTCGTTTCGGCTATCTTCTCGCGCGGGGGCGGTCATCTCTGTCCGGATAAATCCAGGTGCAATCCCGTTGACTTGGATATTATGCTCTGCCCATTCAACAGCAAGCAGTTTTGTAAGTTGTAAGAGACCGCCTTTCGCTGCAGTATATGCCACACTTGTCGGGAGTCCAATTGCTGATGTAAGAGATAACGTATTGATGACCTTACCGCCACCCTGTTTTTCCATGACTTTGCCGCAGGCTTTCGCGAGGAAAAATGCTCCCTTCAAATTGACATCCGTGACGAAGTCCCAATCTTCTTCATTGAATTCCAATGCGGGGTTTCGCACATTCACACCCGCATTGTTCACCAGTACGTCAAGTCTACCGAAAGTTTCAACGGTTTGTGCAACGAGCGAGTCAATTTCCTGAAGATTCCCAACATCCGCCCGAATTGGTAGAACGGTTCTGCCGGTTTCGTCAGCAATTTGTTCAGCAACAGGAGTGAGCGTAGCCATCTCTCTACCTGCGATGACAAGTTCAGAACCTGCGCCTGCAAGCCCTGCAGCCATAGCTCTGCCGATGCCGCGACTTGCGCCACTCACAAGACTCACCTTACCATCTAACCGAAAATGCTGAACAGTATCTGCAGCAGATTTATGATTCATACCTATATTCCATTAAAAGGGTTATTTAGTTTTATTTAACTCCATCAACTTATCCGAATCAATAACCTTAATTTCTCCGTTATGTTCATAAGCAAGAGAAATGAGTAGGTGTGCGTGAGGGGAAAGTCGTGGATCAATTTCCAGGGCGACGACATAGATTCTTGCGTTTTTTATGTTTTTTTCACGCATCGTGTTAAGAATTTTCTGTGGGTCAATTTCAATATTGGGCCCCTTCGTTGGAAGTCCATCCGTAACCAAAACAATCACAGTGGGATCAAACGTTAAAGCTTTTTCAAGAGCACCAAGGATATTCGTCTTTGTGTTATCTTGGATACTTTTAGGAGTGTAAGTGTCAAGGTATCGCAAAGCCTGTTTTATATTTGTTTCATCTGCGGGTAGCAATCTCTCACTCATTAGCCTTGCAGTGAGAGAGAAAGGAAGGATATTAAAAGTAGACTCACTACTGAGCGCTAAAACGGAATCTTTGACAGCATTGAGTGCCAATCCGAGCTTATTTAGACCGGGGGCTCCCATACTTGCAGAGATATCAAGACAGTAAACGACATCCTGCGGACCACCAAGATCATTGAGAAACTTGATAATATCGAGAGGGTCTTTGCTACCGGAATGTCCACCGCCTTCAAGGAGTCCACCACCGTCACCACCTTGGGAAATCCCGCGATATTTGCCTGTCCCGTCACCACGTGCGCGGACCCGTCCTGTAACAAGTCCTTTGCCATCAGTCTGTCCGGGTTGTGAGATAAGGCGGCTGAGGTTTGATGCTTCAGCGTCCCTTAGCTTTGCATCTGTCATCAAGTCCGGCACTAATTCGTTTACAGGTGCATTGTTGACTTCAACGTCATGAATAACAATTTTTTCGCTCTGTTTGACAACTTCATCGCGCTCGTTCCTTGCAGCATCTATTCTTTTCTGCTCCGCGTCTTTCGCGAGGTTTTGCTTTGGGTCGAACCGTTTTTTTGTAAGCGGTGGTTTTGGCCGCATTCTTCGTTCCGCCAGAGGATCCTGCTCCTTAAATAGATCGAAAGCAAGTGCGTCTGATTGGTCATTCGCAACCGGACTCAAAGGTAAAAAAAGGTAAACAATAGCAACAGTCATGTGAAGGATAAGCGATAGCAAAATAATTGAGCGCATCCGAGTTTTGCGCTGTTCTTTTTCAGCATATCGGTTTGTCATTTCATCTAACATTTTAATTTCCTCCGAGTGAATTAGTGAAGGCTTCAATCATTACTATCAGGAAGTTTTTCAAGCGCATCAATCCATTGGCTGCCTTCGGATGTCAGTTCATAGTATGTATGGTTTCTGTGTTTTATCCATTTTCCTTTGACGATGTTTTTTCGGTAGTGTATAATCCTTCCTTCTACACGTTTCAATCCGCCAAGTTCCCTAAGTTTGCGATGACGTTGCTGCATTTCTTCAAGTGGAATTCTTAAAGTCTCCGCAACGACTTTTGAATAATCCATCCCTAATTCTTGGTGGTGCTTCAATATAAAATAATCGGTTTCATCTAATTCCGCAACTTCAGATGGAATATCCTGTGAAGTATCAGGTATTTTGGACTTATGAATCTCTTCCCACGATACATCTAACAATCTTTCTGCTCTCAAACTGGAAACTGCTGAACATGATGAATCGTGGACAGTAATGGTGCCATCCTCCTTGAAATAGCCTATAATCTGGTTATCTTTTTCAGGTGTACAACACTTTGCGATTTTATATGTGAGTTCATCTACCATTTGCCTGAAACCCTACAAACCTTAATCGAATAGGATTGAAATTTCAGATTCGCGATAATGCCCGATACCCAATATCTGTTCGCCAATGTGCATTATCAATATGGATCGCAGAAACACCACGATATGCCTGTTCTATAGCCGATTTTAGGTCGTCTGCCAACGCTGTAACACCTAACACGCGCCCACCATTTGTGACCACATTCTCTCCATCCTGTTTTGTTCCCGCGTGAAAAACGTTAACGCCATCAATTAATGAAGCGTCTGCTAAGCCTGTTATGATTTTTCCTGTCTGATACGGGTTTGGGTATCCGCCAGAAGCCATTACAACACAGGCTGCTGCTTCAGTATGCCATTGGACATCAGCCAGTTGGTCAAGCGTTCCATCAATACACGCCATCATCAAAGGTACAAGATCGCTTTTGAGACGGGGCAACAGAACTTGCGCTTCAGGGTCACCAAAACGACAGTTGAACTCCAGTACCTTTGGGCCCGCATCTGTAATCATCAGTCCAACATATAACACGCCTTTGAACGGACATCCGATGTTTGCCATCCCTTTGACAGTCGGATAAACAACGCGTTCCATAACGTAGTCGTGAAGTTCAGGCGTCATAACAGGTGCGGGAGAATATGCCCCCATTCCACCAGTATTTTTACCGGTATCCCCATCATGCGACATCTTGTGGTCCTGCGAACTAACAAACGTTAAGCAGTAAGAACCATCAACAAGAACAGTAAACGATGCTTCTTCTCCGATTAACTCTTCTTCAATGACAACACTATTCCCAGCATCTCCAAACGCTTTATCAACTAAAATTGTCTTGACTGCCTGAGTCGCCTCATCAATAGTCCGTCCGGGGATGACACCTTTGCCAGCCGCTAATCCATCTGCTTTGACGAAAACTGAGGTGTTGTTCGTTTTGATATAGTCAATTGCTTCATCTGCATCTACAAAAGTGCGGTATAATGCAGTGGGGATGTCGTTTTCTACCATCAACTGTTTGGCAAAATCCTTGCTTCCTTCAAGTTGTGCGGCTCGTTTATCGGGCCCAAACGCTTTCAAGCCGCGTTCACGAAACACATCAACGATACCAGCTGCTAAAGGGTTTTCAGGACCGACAACCGTTAAGTCAATGTTAGTGGATTCTGCCCAGTCCGCGAGTTCATCAAAATCATTTCCCATTGGGATTGGCTCAGCAATTTGGGCGATGCCTGCGTTCCCAGGAGCACAGTAGATTTTTTCAACAAGTGGACTCTGGGCAATCTTCCATACGAGAGTATGTTCACGACCTCCTTGTCCAATAACCAGAATTTTCAACGTGGTGTCCTTTTAGTATGTATTTTTCGGTTCTAAAATAGAGATAAAAAGTCCGTTTCACTCTTCTATTCAAATCTATATTTTAACATAGTTTAGTCAACTATTCAACAAAAAAGTTCGTTAGGAGTGACAACTGAAGTGCCATCGATTTTTTAGACCAGAATTCAGTTATAGTTAAGACAAGATTTTTTACTTGATTTTTTTTGCAAAATGTTATCCTTTACAAAAGTTGGTAGCAAATTGCACGATTCGGAGGGTTACCATGCGGCCTGCTCAAAATCGTTAGTTAGGTAAATCCCTCCAAAATGTATAAATTATAAGGAGACAATTATGTTTGTCAAAAAATTGTTAGTTCGACTTTTGGTCATTATATTCTTGGCTAGTGTTACTGTAACTGTATTTTCGGCAAATTACGTGCAGGATGTTGATTGGGCTGATAACATTAGTTATTTTTATGCCGCAGTGAAAAAGATGCAGGGAGATTCAACCCTGCACGCTGTAGCGGATGGTGAGTGCACTGGAAAAACAGTCAAAAACGGGTACTACGAACTTAATGCTTATGCCCCTGGTGGTGCCGCAGATCCTGGCCTTAAAAAAGGCAATTATAACGGGGAATGGAATATGCAGATAGAGGCGTGGGGGCATAATAACTCATCTGGTAGTTATGGGGCAACAAGTAAAGTAGGTGGAACAGATAAATACGGAGATTCAGATGAGGCTAATGCAAGTATATAGTGTATTTTACAATTAACTTGACATTTTGATTTGTAGAGGAACTCCGAATCTCGGTTGTCAAAGCGCTTAGCTTTGATTCGAAGATCGCTCTACAGAAGATGTGTCTATAATATTTTTTATAATGCACTATATAACTGTTCTAACTGCAATAAACCATCCTAATTGAAGGGTGTCTTTTCGATATATTCGGACAGACACCCGCCGTACTACTGCTAATGTTTAACGGACACGGAATAAATCACCTTCGCTCATGTAAAAGGTGTGTGCTGTTGTTTTTCATGAAGACATTGACCACGTGGGTTAACTGTTTTCATTCGCACTCATTTTTTACATGAGCCAATCACCTTTCATTAGGAGGTAATTTAAATGAAAACAAAATTAATATGGATACTCGCGGCCCTCATTGTACTCCTTGGAAGTTTCGGCATTTTCATACTTATACAGTTTAACAAATATAGCCCCAAGCCGGAACTTGTTTTGGGGCAGGCTACAAAAGACATATTGCAAAATAGGCGGAAGTCCCCTACTTTGCAACAACAGCACGTTGTAAAAAACTTTCCGCCCACGAAAAACGAAGAAAACGTTGAGGATACTGGGAGCGTTCCGACAGAAGATACAGCAGCGTCTCCTGACAAAGATGTTAACACACGCCCAGAGAATGCAGTTGATGCGGTAACCGAAACAGCAATAATAGAAACTGAGGAAAACATCCGGAAGTCACTCTTTGGTTTTGGCACATACCCCGAAGTCCCGTTAGGACTTTTTCCACATGGGGAAGAAGTTTGGGATGAAATAGAGAGTTTATACGAAGATGATAGTCGTCTTGCACGAAATGTGGAACTGATGGTGCGGCTTCGGATAAAGCTTTGGGAACTCGGTACAGAAACTGTCGGTGCGTCTATGGAAAACGGTCTCATCTATCCATCTATCCCTAATCTCGCCTATGTTACCTACGGAACAAGAGAAACGGAAGATGGCAAAACGAAACAATATATTCAGAGTATAACGGGTGGCGGGGGCCTAACGGCGGAAGAATACGAAATGGTTGAGGCAGGTGTAACCCCTCTGGGCTGGACAATACTATCTCATGCAAGCGGGGGCATTGATCCCTACATGTTTTTAGAACTTGAATAAAAGGATTATCTTGAAATTCGTGAGGGCATATCTACCAATAAAGGTATAATTTTTGAAAGCATTACTTTCGCGGTTTTGGCATCTCTCAAAACGGGTTGTTTTCCCAAGTGCGTTAATCTGTGCGATTTTACTTCTTGGTTTCTGGATACGCATTCAAGGAGTAGCACAGATACCTGAAGGACAATTTACCGGGGCCGACCCGTACCTCTATGCCAAACAGGCTGAGCAGATCGCAAAACTTGGCACCCTCCCTGCCAAGGATATGCAGCGGTGGCTGCCTATCGGCAGAAACAACGAACAATTGTTGTCCCTTTATGCGTATGTTCTTGCTTATACTCACAAGATTGTCAACCGGTTTTTTCCAAAACTCACACGTTATCACATCCAACTCTACGCACCCACCGTCTTTTTTATGTTGGGGATAGCTGCTATCTCACTTTTTCTTACACGAACACATGGCATAGCTTTCGCAGCACTTGTGGCAATGCTTTTAGCAACCTTGCCAGGAAGTATTAGCCGAAGTATGGCAGGGTTCAGCGACAGAGACGCATGGATATGGTTGCTTGCTGTTTTTGCTGTGATATTCTATTTGTGGAAAGAACGGATGGCGCCAGGTTCTCGTAGGTACCTCATCACAGCTGTATCCGGTTTTACTGTTTTTCTTGGCGGGCTTTCATGGGAAGCCTTCGGTTTATTTGTTGCGATTATACTCTGTCTTGAGATTTGGAAGTTCTGTTCTACAAGCGCAGAACAACACCTAAAAGAATACATTTTATGGGTGTTCATGTTTGTCCCCTGGTTACTCCTTATTAGTCCTGTCTATAGAAGTGGATACGGATTTACGACACACGTGGCAGCACTTATGATACTTCCGTCGCTCATCGTTTTAGGAATACGGGGGACAAGGCATATACTCATCTGGCGTTTTTTATGGTGCCGCACACACCCGCGACTTCTATCCCTGGCTCTCGTGTTCATTGCAATAGTAATAGGCATAGGATATGTTGTCAGCCAAGCGCATACCTTTGAACTTACAGCATACCCACTTCAGAAGGGAAAATTGATGCAAAATGTTAATGAACTTATACCTCCCACTCTTCTACTTTGGATTCAGCGATATGGCGGGATATTTGTTATCGGGAGTGTGGGGCTTGCACTCGGAAGCCTTCAATATTGGCAATGGAAGGGACTTGCTCTTTCTGTTTATCTCTCACTCTTTTTTGCATCTACTTTCTTTCGCGAACCGCTTAGCATTTTAATAGGTGGTGTTTGGTGTGATAGGATATTCGCAGCTTCTATCGTCCTCATTGGCATCACATGCTGGCAACGGGAAGAAAAAAATAAAAATGAGTTGGTTATGCTTGCTGCTATCATCTGGTTCTTATTGTGGGGAGCTCTGGCACGCAGTGCCGCGCGACACTCCTTTTATATGGGCGTACCACTCGCTTTCGGAACAGCTTCACTTCTATGGAGTTTTCCCGTTTATCTGATACAGTGGCTTAAGGATAAAGAGTATTTTTACCCACATATCAAAGAAAGAACCGTCACCGCTTGCATCGCAATCAGTATCTTATAGTAAAACCTGTAATTACTTATACACTTTTATAATATCGTCAATAGAGGTCTCAGCGTTGTATTGACGTATCCG
>JAGWBU010000079.1 GCA_021295735.1 Candidatus Poribacteria bacterium
AAGATAGCTTATTGGACGATTATTTACGACATCAACTCTCAAATCCTTCAATAATCTTCAAGACTGCGTAAGTCCTGACTTTTAAAAGTAGGGTTCACCACAGCATTTATTGTCTTCATTGGCGGAGGGCTGCTCTTTAGCACAATCACAATGATTGATGCCACACAGACAGATAAACCTGTTTGCATAGAACAACCCCGAATTGGCTGTACGATATTAGAAAAACAGGAAACACCATGTCCAAAACCAATCATATCACCTTGCACACGCGAGGTAGAAAAATAAAGGAGAACCGTAATGAGATTCTTTAGAAATAACCGGTATTGGATACTCGGTATCGTCATTTGTCTGATAGTTGGGAGCGTTATTATTGTTCAACGCGGACAACAACAGACAGCAGAGGCAGGTAAAATCACACCTGATATTGCGGAGCAGACACCCGATACTGCCAAATCACCGCCTCCTGGTGAATTAGCGAATTTAATTTGGTATGATTCTCCAGAAGAAGCAATCAGTTATGCGCTGAAGGCGCTGCGTAATAATCCTCAAACAGATGGTACGCTTTTACATGCAGATGGTGCGCGTTTGCATGCTGTTTTAGGTTTTGCATATCAGCGATTAGGCGACTATAAAACGGCGTGGGTTCATCTGAAAAAAGGGCAAGCACTTACTGAGCAATGTCTTTCTTGTTGCCCAAGTCCTGATGCGGACACTCCACCCGTTGAAGCTGTCAAACACAATGACTATTCTGCCCATATAACAGCGATAGAGTCTGGTAGCCCACTAATACAGCAGCAACGGATGTCGCGTTTTACTCGTGATAAAGCGGCATCGTATGAAGAATTAGAAGGTTTTCTTAAGTGGGCGGGTGCAATTATGAGGGACACGCCGATTACAACGAATAACTTTCTCGCGAAAGAATTAGAATCGCATCTGCTTGGTCAAAAGACAACGTTTCATCCCGAACGCATCACGCGTGCTTTTGAACTGATGGAACAGCACAAGCAAAGTAAAGGTATGAGACTTCTTCAGCAAAGTGATCCACCTCTTGCGCGCGAGGTGATGCGTATGTTCAACAAGAAGCGAAGTAAGGATAACTGATACGCGAGGACCACGGATCTATTTCTAACAAAGGAGGAATGAAATGCTACGCGATGTTTTCACCAGTAAATGGGTTATTGGTGGTTTTGGCTTCCTGATTGTTTTCGGTATAGGCTGCTACTTCTGGTATCAGCACGAGCTAGCACCCTATAGACAAGACACAGCCGAGACTACCAAAGTCGCCCGCAAATTGGAAGCCACCCAAAAAGTGGATATAAACAGCAAGGTGGAACAGGCTGCTGGCAAACCTGCGGAAAGCACAACGCCAACCATAGAGAAACCGCTACCCCAAAAAATAGGGACAGTGGCGGAACATACCGAAACGGAGACACAACAGCAATCTGAAACACCAGTGAATACCGCAGACGTTTCTGAAGATGTGTCAAAGTCACCTTTCGGCTTCGGGCCCTACCCAAAAGTGCCCGAAGATTATCCATACAGAATAAATTGGGATAATAGAGATACCCCTTCAGCAGAGCTCCTGAGCCGTGTGCTAATTAAGTTATGGACAGAGGGAGAAAAAGATTTTAGGGGCGGTAGCACCTACAAAGGTCTAATCCTGCCTCACTACAATGACGCTGTTTATGTCAACTGGCATGAATACAAAAAGTCAGACGGAACAATAGTTCGAAGAGCCACAACGAAAATATCGGGTCCTCGTGTTAACTATGGTGGGATAGACTTTTTAAATCCACCGCCACATATCCGTGTTTTAGATTTAGCAACTTCCGGTATTGATCCATATCAATACCTCGATTTACCTTATAGAAAGGAGAAAAATGATGAATAATAAGTTTTTCGTTTTTGTGCTGTTTACACTCTTCACAGGCGTTACAATCTTTATGTATAGTGGACACACAGATGATCCCAGCAGTTCTAGTGAGACCTATCCCTTTGATTCCAGTTTGCCCTCAGTATATGCCGATGTTCACGGTAATGTACTGGAAGTCGGTGGTGGATTTGATACAGATATTCATGTCCACGGTATCTGTTATGTAAGTGATAATCCCGCACTCAATTAGGATGGTGCGGGGAATTATACCCTCGCTCTTACAGTAAGCGAACCTGACGACGATAAGTGGGGGCGTGATAATTTTCAATCCAATGTCCTCCTCCAAGGTAGTTTTGATAATGGGATTCGTATGGAAGATGACGTTACTTTTGATGTGGCGGGTCTACATGCAGACGATGTAGGTTGGACAGCAGGTGCTACTGTCGAACTCAAGGTAAGCAACAGCGACGATCCTGTTCTTTATAGGGACTACGATGATAAAGAGATAAACTACGTAGGAGAGAATCCAGACTGGGAAGATGCACAGGATGATGTTGGAAGTGGTGATGACACCATCGCAGCCGACCCCCCTCCAACCCCATCGCTTGCTGCGTGTGGTATTCATGAGGATTGGCAATCTGGAGATCATTCGTGGGTAGCCGTTAACAGTTGGTCGATGCATTGCACCTCACATGGATTCTATGCGTGTGAGTCACATAACCATTCACTCCAAGCGAGTTGTTATGAGACGAATTCTAATGGTGATTATTGCACGGTGACAAGTTTCTATGCGTGTGAGTCGCATACGCATGAGTATCCGAATAGCGATGACACAGACACCGGTGATGGTGGTTCATATGGGTGCGATTACAATGCCGAATATGACTATTGCACAGACACTGGCTGGTGCTTGGCGGGATCAGGTCAGTTTGAGATAGGTATGTGTGGTCATCGTTGGTGTTGCTGTGCACCTTAATAATCCGCATCAATAGGGCGTTTCACGTTGTCTATTCATACTGGCAGGTATCTATTGCGATACCTGCCTATTCTTTTTTCGCATAACTGAGGCAGATACTATCCACATGCGAATAATACCAAATTAACGAGAATTGTATTGTTTTCACTGCCGATGGTAAGGGCGGGCACAGAGACCCGCCCCTACGATTTATTGGTATAGCCTCGTGTATCATTGTCGCTACAATGAAGTAGGAAAAGAGGTCGTCCTCCATGGTAGTAGGATGCAGTTTTATTAAAGCATTTTGGCAATCCGTAAATTATGCAGATTTCATAACCTATCCATAAAAAGCGTATAGAATTTTTAAAATTTGCGTATAAATCATAAAAAAGTAACAATTTTACAATAAATATCTAATAATTTTCATAATTTTTCTAAATTAACTTGACAAAAGACAGAAATCAGATTATAATTAAAGTTTTGAGTGTTGTAATAAATTTGTTTAGAGAGAAACACAGGGGGCATTCGATTTGGAAGCAGTCTAACGTCGTTTTTCACAGCAACGTTAATGTGTTCAGTTGAGTTAAGAGCCCTGTGAGGGCTTTTTCTTTTGTCTATAGGTTATCGTATGTCAGTGAGGTGTAGAGATGCCAACGATTAATCAATTAATCAAAAAACCGCGCAAAAAATATCGTAAAAAAACGAAATCGCCGATCCTGCAGCAATGCCCACAACGTAGAGGTATCTGTTTACAGGTGAAAACGGTAACACCAAACAAACCGAATTCAGCTTTACGGAAGGTAGCCCGTGTTAGGTTTACTTCTTCTGCTGATGAAGCGACCTGCTATATTCCAGGTATTGACCACAATCTGCAGGAGCACTCCGTTGTGTTAGTCCGTGGAGGTCGGGTCAAAGATTTATCGAATGTGCGGTACCATATTGTTCGTGGTAAATTAGATACAGCTGGTGTTGAAAATCGTCGCCAAGGTCGTTCTAAATATGGGGCGCGGAAACCCAGTTAATTGGCTGGCAATATAAATTTCATCGCTGTCCAAGAAAATACGATAGGTTGTAATATCGGTAAGAGAGCAAGTTATACTCGTAATTCTCTGGAGGAATGATACATGCCGAGACGTGGAAACGTCACAAAAAGGGAAGTAAGTCCCGATGCTATTCACAATAGCAAATTAGTTTCAAAGTTTATTAACCATCTCATGTGGGATGGGAAAAAAGGCACGGCACAGCAGATTGTGTACTCAAGTTTTAAGATTATTGAAGATCGAACGCAAGAGGAAGGCTTTTCCGTGTTTCGCACAGCTATTAATAACGTAAAACCTGTTCTGGAAATCCGTCCACGGCGTGTTGGAAGCCAAACGTATCAAGTGCCGGTTGATGTAAAAACTGACAGACGTACAACATTAGCAATTAACTGGATTATCCAATCAGCGAGAAACCGAGGCGAAAAAGGTATGTCTGCGCGGTTAGCAGGTGAACTTTTGGATGCATCGCAGAATGAAGGTGACGCAATTCGTAAAAAACAGGAACAACACCGAATGGCAGAAGCCAATAGAGCCTTTGCACACTATAGATGGTAAGCAAATTAAATTTAAAATAACATTTTAAAATAACATAGAGAATGATGAGATGGTGTCGTAGAGATTGAATAAACAAGGAGTCATTAAGCTGTGTCGGACAAAAATCAGAGGGTGCCCCGTCGGTTAACCCTATCGCATACGCGAAACATCGGTATCATGGCCCATATTGATGCGGGCAAAACGACTGTAACCGAACGCGTCTTATTTTATACGGGTAGAGTATATCGTATCGGTGAGGTTGACGATGGCACGACTACAATGGATTGGATGGTGCAGGAACAGGAACGCGGTATTACGATTACTGCTGCGGCAACTACCTGTAACTGGAAAGACCACCATATTAATATCATTGATACGCCAGGGCATATTGATTTTACGGTTGAAGTAGAACGGTCCCTGAGAGTTCTTGATGGGGCAGTTGCTGTGTTCTGTGCAGTTGGCGGCGTTGAACCGCAATCCGAAACCGTATGGCGACAAGCGGACAAATACGAAATTCCTCGCATTGCTTACATCAATAAAATGGATAGAACCGGCGCAGACTTTTTCCGAACCGTTGAAATGATGGGTGAACGCTTAGGTGCAACTGCGGTGCCTATCCAACTTCCAATCGGTTCCGCTGAGCAATTCAGAGGAATTGTTGACCTCATTTCAATGAAAGGGCAATTGTGGGATGAAGGAAGTCAGGGCACTGTTATTCATGAAACCGACATCCCCGCAGAGATGGAAGAAATGGTGCATGAATATCGGGATCGGTTATTTGCAGCAGTTGCAGAATGGGATGATGAACTGTTGGAGAAATACCTTGATGGTGTTGAAATTACACCTGAAGAAATTAAAGTCGGGTTGAGGCAAGCGGTCCTGAGTAGCAAAGTTGTCCCAGTGCTTTGCGGAAGTGCATTAAAAAACAAGGGAGTTCAACCGCTTTTGGATGGTATTGTCTCTTATCTGCCTGCTCCGACAGATGTCAAACCGGTCGTTGGGTTTAACCCGAAAACTGAGGATGAAGAAACTCGCCCTGCAGACAAGGACACACCATTCTGTGCGCTTGCTTTTAAAATTACCACTGATCCGCACGTTGGAAAACTGACCTATCTTCGTGTCTACTCCGGTGTTCTAAACAAAGGTGCTACTGTTTACAACAGCAAAAGTGAAAAATACGAACGCGTTGGCAGACTGATGCAGATGCACGCTAACAAACGGGAAGAACATCAATCCGTTAGTGCTGGGGACATCGTTGCTGCGATTGGATTAAAAGATTTAAGTACTGGTGACACTATTTGTGACCCCAAAGCACCAATTGCTTTAGAAACAATGGTGTTTCCGTTACCTGTTATGTCTGTGGCGGTTGAACCTCGTTCGCAATCAGATATTGATAAGTTGAATCTTGCGCTCTCAAAATTGGCAGAGGAAGACCCAACTTTCAAGGTTCATCAAGACCCAGATACAGGCCAAACGCTCCTATCCGGCATGGGTGAACTTCATCTTGAAATCATTGTGGATAGGTTAGTCAGAGAGTTTAATGTTTCCGCTAACGTAGGTTCGCCTGAAGTTGCCTATCGGGAAACACTACTTAAACCAGTAAAAGCCGAAGGCAGATTTGTGCGGCAGTCAGGTGGTAAGGGACAGTTCGGTCATGTTGTTATTGAGGTTACACCACTTGAAAAAGGTGCTGGTTTTGAATTTAGCGATGAGACTAAGGGTGGGGTTATCCCACAAGAATATATCTCTGCGGTTCAAAAAGGCATTAAAAATGCAATGAATGTTGGCACTTTAGCCGGTTATCCTGTCGTTGATGTAGGAGTGCGTCTTGTAGACGGTTCTTACCATCAAGTAGATTCGTCAGAGATGGCGTTTTCGATTGCTGGTTCAATGGCGTTCAAGGAAGCTGCAAAACAGGCAGGATCGGTATTACTTGAACCGATCATGGAAGTTGAGGTTATAGTCCCTGATGAGTACCTCGGGAAGGTAATTGGTGATCTTAATTCTCGGCGTGCTCATATTAGAGACACAGAGGTGCATGAAAAATCTCGAATTCAAGTAGTTCGGGTAGACGTACCGCTATCTGAAATGTTTGGTTACGTCAAGGCGCTTCGTTCGCTGACACAAGGACGTGCGAACTATTCTATGGAGTTTGGTCATTATAGAGAGGTCCCAGCAAGCGTTGCGGAGGACTTGATCACAAGCACGACATCAACATCATAAAACCGAAAAAGCATTATAGTGCGTTCACTTTAGAAACTATATTGAACGCATGTAATTTTGACGGAATGATTTCAAGCAAGATATTTGCTGACATAGCGAACATCTGATATTGATTACATCAAAAAATAAAAATAACATGCCACGCGATATAATAATCGCAAGGCTTTTGTGAAAGTCCGGAAATATTCGGACACAGTGAGACACGTTGTGCGCCTACTAAACGCACCTATGAGAACATAGAAACAACTCGGGTTTAGCGATATTTAAAACCCTTTATATATAACCTATAATTGGAGTTTGGACAGAAATGGCAAAGCAAGCTTTTGAAAGGACAAAGCCACACGTTAATATTGGTACTATTGGCCACGTTGACCATGGTAAAACAACGCTTACAGCAGCAATTACTATGGTCTTATCAAAACTCGCTGACAAAGACTATGTCATGACCTATGAGGACATTGACAAGGCACCCGAGGAAAAAGAACGTGGTATTACAATTAACACCGCTCACGTTGAATACGAGACAGAAAACCGGCACTATGCTCACGTTGACTGCCCTGGCCACGCGGACTACATCAAAAATATGATTACTGGTGCTGCCCAAATGGACGGTGCCATTCTGGTTGTTTCCGCAGCAGACGGTCCCATGCCGCAGACACGTGAACACGTGTTGCTCGCAAGGCAGGTGAACGTTCCCTCCTTGGTTGTCTTTCTTAATAAGGCAGACATGGTAGATGACGAGGAATTGCTTGAGTTAGTTGATCTGGAAGTTCGCGAATTGTTAAGCGAATATGAATTTCCCGGTGACGATACACCCATCATCGCAGGTTCCGCTCTTGAAGCCATGGAATCCGCTGGTGATCCAATGAGTGAACAATGCAAACCGATTCTTGACCTCATGGCATCTGTTGATGAGTTCATTCCAGAACCGGTGCGGGATACAGAAAAACCTTTCTTGATGCCGATAGAAGATATCTTTACGATCAGTGGACGTGGCACTGTTGTTACAGGTCGTGTGGAGCGCGGTACCATTGAAATCGGAGATACTATTGAAATCGTTGGTCTTCGCGACACCACAGAGACAGTTGTGACAGGTGTTGAAATGTTCGGCAAGTCCTTGGACGAAGGCCGTGCTGGCGACAATATGGGGGCGTTATTACGAGGCGTTGATCGGGATGAAGTTGAACGTGGACAAGTCTTGGCAATCCCTGGAACGGTTACACCGCACACCAAGTTTGAAGCAGAAGTCTATATTTTAACAAAAGAGGAAGGTGGACGCTGGAATCCGTTCTTTAGTGGGTATCGTCCGCAATTCTATTTCCGGACAACAGACGTTACTGGTGAAATGAATCTGGCTGAAGGCATTGAAATGATTATGCCAGGAGACAATGCTCAGATTACTGTAGAACTGTCTAAGCCGATTGCTATGGAAGAACAACTCCGATTCGCTATCCGTGAAGGTGGACACACTATCGGAGCGGGTGTTGTCTCTAAAATCCTTGAGTAACGAGGAGGTCTTTGTAGGTTCCGTTCCTCAGTTAGTTTGGCATACAATGTATTTATGTATCTTGTCGGGATGTTCTGGCTAACAAAACAACGGTTGATTAGTTAAGATAGTTTTGACAAGATACTTACTAAGTATAAGCTAAGAAGATACACATCGTTACTTACAAAGAAGGAGTTAATAGATGGACAATCAAAAAATTCGCATTCGGCTCAAAGCGTTTGATCACCGTTTACTTGATCAATCTGCGAAACAAATTGCAGTAACCGCTAAACAAACTCAAGCGAGAGTTTCCGGTCCGATCCCGTTGCCGACAAAGAAGCACATCTATACTGTTCAACGTTCGACGTTTAAGGACAAAAAATCTCGGGAACAGTTTGAGATGCGGATTCACAAACGGTTATTGGATATTTTGGAAACCGCCCCAAAGACAGTTGACGCGCTGATGCGGCTTGATCTCCCCGCTGGGGTTGATGTCAAAATCACATTACTCTAAGGGAGGTAAGGAATGGTTAACGGAATTATCGGCAGAAAAGTTGGGATGACTCAAGTCTTTGAAGATTCTGGTAAATCTATTCCAGTCACTGTGATTGAAGCTGGTCCCTGTCCGATTGTTCAAGTGAAAACGCAAGAACGTGATGGTTACCAAGCAGTTCAGTTAGGGTTTGGAAAACGGAAAGAAAACAAGTTTAACAGCCCTGTTCGTGGACACTTCGCTAAAGCAGAGGTGCCCCCCACACAAGTGCTTCGGGAATTTCGGGTAGAAAGTCTTGATGGTGTGGCAATTGGTGACACTGTTGATGCAAGTTTATTTTTAGAAGGTGAACTTGTAGATGTAACCGGCACTTCAAAAGGACACGGGTTCACCGGGGTTGTTAAGCGTTGGGGATTTAAGGGTGGTAGAAAAAGCCACGGCGGTGAGCAAGACCTGCGTCGTCCAGGGTCTATCGGTGCAAGTGCTACTCCTTCTCGTGTTTTTAAAGGAAAGAAAATGCCAGGGCGCTACGGTGCTAAACGGCACACCGTCCAAAATTTGGAGGTTATCCAAGCCGACGCTGAGCGAAATTTGTTGGTTGTTAAAGGAGCGATCCCAGGACCACCAAATGGATTCCTTTTAATTAGGAAAGCTGTTAAGGCTTCTGGAACAGACAGTACTGAAAGTTAACTTGGCAAATAATTATTCACTCCAACCCCAGCGACTTCCAGAGAAGAGCAGGGGTAATTCATGCCAAGTTCAGCACATCGGAGAAATATACAAAAGATATGGCAACTTTAAACGTACACAATCGTTCAGGAGAAGTGCTTCGCGAGAAAAACCTTGCTGACTCGTTTACGCACGCTGAGGTAAATACAGCTGTCGTTCATCAATGTGTGGTAGCTTACCTTGCTAACCAAAGGAGCGGCACGGCTTCAACGAAAAGTCGTAGCGAAGTTACCGGAAGCGGTAGGAAATTATATCGCCAAAAAGGTACCGGTAGAGCGCGTGTAGGCGATGCGGGGTCTCCCATTCGGGTACACGGTGGTGTTGCATTCGGTCCGAAACCTCGCAGTTATCGTCAGCGTACCCCTAAACAGGTCCGTCATCTCGGTTTAAAAAGTGCTCTCGCCGATCAGTTTCAAAATGAACAGTGTGTTCTGATTGAAGATTTCACACTTGAACGCCCTCAAACAAAAGAGATTGTGGCACTCTTAGACGCATTGAACTTGGAGGGAAAGGTCTTGTTCGTTCTTGACGAACACGATCCGAATATCTATCTTTCCCTACGGAATATCCCAAAAGTGAACAGTTGTACTTGGGATATGCTCAATATATACCAAGTGCTGTGGCATGACAAACTCGTCATCACTGAACGTGCCGCAGAAAAATTGGAAGCGAAATTCGTAAGCTCCGAAGGTTAATCTTATGAAAGATAAGTATCAAATTATTTTGAAGCCTCATATTACAGAAAAAAGCACGCTCCTTCGCGAGGATAATAAGTACTCGTTTGTTGTCAGTCGAAATGCAACGAAAACGGATATTCGCCGTGCCGCTGAGGAATTATTTGACATTCAAGGGAGCATTATTGACGTTCATACGATGCAAGTACAAGGCAAAATCAAGGGGAGAATGAACCGTTACCAACGCGGACGGCGTCCCCATTGGAAAAAAGCAATTATTACGGTAGAAGAAGGAACTCGGATCCCAATATTTGAGAGTATCTAAACTTAGTTTTCGTTCATTTATGGTGCCGTGTGTCGATCGCCGAGTCTCATAAAAGAATGTTTTAACGAGAGGAATTGAGAGTGGCAAAAACATATAAGCCCTTCACGCCGAGTCGGCGGTTTATGACTGGGTATACATTTGAAGAAATTACCCGCCAGAAGCCCGAGAAATCACTTGTCAAAGGTGCTAAGAGGAAAGCCGGTCGTAATAATACTGGGCGTATGACGGTGCGGCGGCGAGGTGGTGGACACAAACGCCGATATCGTGTGATTGATTTCAAACGAGATAAATTTGGTATTCCAGCAAAGGTTGCCGCAATTGAATATGACCCAAACCGTTCTGCTCATATCGCGTTGCTCCATTATGCAGACGGCGAAAAGCGGTATATCCTGGCACCTGTTGGTCTTCGGGTTGGTGATAGTGTTACATCTGGTCCGGACGCAGAAATCAAAGTCGGAAATGCTTTACCCCTTGAAAAAATACCTTTGGGTTCTTCCATACATAATATAGAGATGCAGCCCGGTAAAGGTGGTCAACTCGTTCGTAGTGCTGGTGGAGCGGCGCAATTAGTTGATCGTGAAGGTAAATATGCCCGAATCCGTTTGCCTTCCGGTGAAGTGAGACTTGTTCTTGTAAATGTGATGGCAACTATCGGACAGGTTGGAAATGTTTCTACCATCGTTATCGGTAAGGCGGGTCGTTCAAGATGGTTAGGAAAACGCCCAAAGGTTCGAGGTGTCGCAATGAATCCGGTCGATCATCCGCATGGTGGTGGTGAAGGTAAAAGTTCAGGTGGAAGACATCCAGTTACACCTTGGGGTGTGCCCACGAAAGGGTATAAGACGCGAAACCCGAAAAAAAAATCTGGTCGCTATATTATGGGAAGGCGTAAATAAAGGAGAGATTTAATGCCGCGTTCTATTAAAAAAGGACCTTACGTTGACGCTAAACTTGCAAAGCATATAGCAGAGATGGAACAATCTGGTAGCAAACGTGTGATTCGCACGTGGGCTCGCAGTTCTACTATCACACCGGAATTTGTAGGGCATACCGTCGCGATTCATAACGGGAAAAAGTTTTTTCCGGTTTATATCACAGAAAATATGGTTGGGCACAAACTCGGAGAATTTGCTCCGACTCGGACTTTCCGTTCTCACGCAGGTGGTTCAACAAGAAGATAATTTTCATATTGTTGTTTATATCAGAATTAAGTGTTTTTTATATTATAGTGAACTTTGAAATTATTGGGACACTTTGATAAACTTGTCTTGGAAAGATAATGGACAATAGAAGTTATAGCACAAACTTTTAGTTTGTGCCTTATGAGACGCAAACTAAAAGTTTGCGCTACAGAAGTGTCCCATTAATTATAGGTTATCAAGTAATATAAAGCAAGACATTGCACACGAATTGTGCTTAAAGTTTTGTTAGGAGAAACTAATGGAAGGAAGGGCAAAGATTCGGAACGTTTCGGTAGCACCGCGAAAAGCACGACTTGTTGCCGACTTGGTTAGGAATCAGTATGTTGACGATGCGTTGAATCAACTGCTCTTTACACATAAAGCGGCAGCTCCAGTAATTTACAAGCTGATTCAATCCGCTGCAGCGAATGTCCAATACCAAGACCCCGCAGTGGAAATTGCAAATTTATACGTCAAAGAGATTCGTGTTGATGAAGGAATTACACGAAAATGGATACGCCCCCGCGCACGAGGTATGGCAAATCGCATTTTTAAACGCCAGAGCCATATCACTGTTGTCGTGGATGAGGAGAGTGAAGATGATGGTGAGTAATCAATACCACAGCATATCCTCCCGAAGTCAAATATGGGGTAGTGTCCAATAGGAGGTTTATGTGGGACAAAAAACTCACCCGCGTGGGTTACGCTTAGGAATAATTGAGACGTGGGATTCAAAGTGGTATAGCGACAGAGATTATGCGAAATGGTTGCATGAAGATTTTAAAATTCAGCAATACATCAAAGAGCAGTTGGAACGTGCTGGTATTTCGCGAATTGAAGTTGAACGTGTTGCGGAAAAATGCACAATTAATGTACATACTGCGAGACCGGGTATTGTGATTGGCCGTCGAGGTGTTGAGGCAGAAAAATTAAAAGTGGAACTTGAAAAACTAATTGGTCGGCCGGTCAGAATTGAGGTCACCGAGATAAAAGTTCCAGAACTTGATGCTCAACTCCTTGCTGAAGCAGTGGCAACACAAATTGAACGTCGTATTAGTTTTAAGCAGGCAATGCGCCGAAAAATTGCGGACTCAATGCAAGCTGGTGCGCAAGGCGTAAAAATTATGGTTAGTGGTAGGCTGGACGGTAAAGAGATAGCCCGTTCTGAATCCAGTCTTGAAGGTCGCGTGCCGTTGCATACACTCAGGGCTAATGTTGACTACGGGTTTACTGAAGCGAATACAACCTATGGGAAAATTGGTGTCAAGACTTGGATTTTCAAAGGTGAAATCCTTGGTGTGCCAGAAGCATTAAGTGGAGAATCGAGTACCCGTCGCCAACAGAGTGGTAGACGAGGCAATACGGGAGACTCCCGTGCTGAAAATCGGCAACGAAGCAACCGAAATTCAACCAGCAGGCAACGAAATAGACGAAGACAGCCAAGACGAAACAACGAGCAAGAAAGGAACTAACCTTTTTCAGTGCTTGTGTATTATAAAATTGATTGAAGGAGTAATTCAAATGTTGATGCCGAAACGGGTGATGCACCGGAAAGTGCACCGCGGAAAACGTCGGGGAAAACCGCGCAGCGGTTCACAGATCAGCTTCGGCGAATACGGGTTACAAGCGATGGAAGCCGGTTGGATAACAAGCAACCAGATTGAGTCTGGGCGGGTTGCCATTACACGACACGTACGTCGCGGAGGGAAAATATGGATTAAGATATTTCCTCATAAACCTGTTAGTAAAAAACCTGCTGAAACGCGGATGGGAGGCGGAAAAGGTGCTCCAGAATTTTGGGTTGCTGTTGTTAAACCTGGGCGGATCATATATGAATTAAGTGGGGTTTCACGTGAAGTTGCCAAAGAGGCAATGGAACGTGCTGCTCACAAATTTCCTATTAAAACGAAATTTGTCGCGCGGAATGAGGTATAGTATATGAAGGCGCATGAGTTACGAACCAGGTCTACTGAAGAATTGGAAAATGAATTAGAATCTCTTAAAGAGAATCTTTTTAACCAAAGAGCTAGGAGCATCCTTGGACAGTTGGAAGACACAAGTTTTCCCGGAAAAATTCGGAAAGACATCGCGCGTGTAAAAACCGTTCTGCGTGCTCGAGAGTTAGAAACCGAGAATTAAAAGATTGAGATAGGACAATTAGTTGGTATTGTTTCAACGCTTACAATATACATTCGTGTAGAATCAGAAAAGTATTTGAAGACAAACACCTCTAACTGAATGTCCCTGAAAAAGGATAAATTGAACGTGGATAAACGAAGACACCGAAAAATCCGAACCGGCACGGTTGTGAGCAATCGCATGGAAAAAACTGTAAACGTGGCGATAGTTCGGAGTTATCAACATCCGCTTTACAAAAAAGTTGTGCGTGCAACAAAAAAGATTCTGGCGCACGACGAACAGAATAATTGTAAAGTAGGTGATGTTGTAAAGGTGATTGAAAGCCGCCCACTTAGTCGACGCAAACGATGGCGGGTGCAATCTATAATATCAGCGGCACAGTCTGCCACTGATTAATTGGAAGGAAGGTACGGCATTGGTTCAAAATTATACGCGATTAACCTGCGCCGATAATACTGGTGCCAGAAATCTAATGTGCATTAGTGTGCTTGGGGGTACCCGACGCCGTTATGCACGAGTCGGTGATATAATTGTGGCGAGTATTAAAGAGGCAACACCGAATACACAAGTTAAAGCTGGCGAAGTGGTTCGTGCTGTTGTTGTCCGCACTGCCAAAGAATATCGTCGTCCAGACGGTTCTTATATCAAATTTGATCAGAATGCAGCAGTTCTTGTTACACCGGAAAATGAACCACGAGGAACACGTATTTTCGGCCCGGTTGCTCGTGAACTCCGCGAAAAAGAGTTTACAAGAATTGTCTCTTTAGCCCCTGAAGTGATTTAGGAGGTCGTATTATGTCTAAGAAAAAGCTGCATATCAAAAAAGATGATTTAGTGTTGGTCTTGAGTGGTCAAGACCGAGGAAAGCAAGGCGTTGTGTTGGAGGTAATTACAAAGAAAAATAGAGCTATTGTAGAAGGCATTCATTTTGTGAAATGTCATTTGCGGCCTAATCAAACTGGCCAAGGCGGCGTTGTGGAACGTGAGGGCACCATCCATATCTCTAACTTGAAAAAAGTTGAATGATAAATTCCACTGAAATATCAAATTAACAACTTATTTTAAGGTCTTTGTATAACTTAAAAATACATCGTCACGCTATAGGATACGAGTTTAATGAGTCAATTTAAAGCATTTTATCAAACAGAAGTTGCTCCGGCATTACAGAAGGAGTTTACTTACAAGAATGTAATGCAGATTCCGAAATTAGAAAAAATTACGTTAAATATCGGGGTCGGTGTAGCAAAAGAAAACCCAAAGGCGCTGGAAGACGCAGTTGAAGAGTTGACGCTTATTGCCGGTCAACGTGCAATTATCACACGTGCAAGGAAATCCATATCTGCCTTTAAAATCAGAGGCCCGTCGAGAATGTCGCGTACCCCTGGTGATGCAATCGGGTGTAAGGTCACACTTCGACAGAATCGGATGTATGAATTTCTGAACCGCTTAATTAACGTTGTGTTACCTCAAATACGCGATTTTCGCGGTGTTTCCCCTGATGCTTTTGATGGGCGTGGGAATTACTCGTTGGGTTTAACAGAGCAACTCATCTTTCCAGAAATCGACTATGACAACGTGAACGATATCCGTGGTATGAATGTGACGGTTGTGACAACCGCTTCAACCGATGAAGAAGCACGCGCGTTGTTACGTGAATTGGGCATGCCTTTTCGTGAGTAACACGCGGTATATTCTCTGAAAGTTACGATTAAAGGAGTACTATAAGTTGGCAAGTAAATCATGGATTGCCAGAAATCAAAAAACCCCTCGTTTTCGGACGCGGAAATATAGCCGTTGTAAAAGTTGTGGACGGGCGCGTGGGTATCTGCGTAAGTTTGAATTATGTCGTATCTGCTTTCGCTTGTTCGCGCGAGCGGGAAAAATCCCTGGCGTGAGAAAGGCGAGTTGGTAAGAAGGAGATTTTTGATGTCAATGACTGACCCGATCGCGGATATGTTGACGCGGATACGTAATGCTAATATGGCTGGGCATGAGCGCGTTGAGATATCAGCGTCCAAGGTTAAATTGGAAATCGCCCGTATTTTATCTGAAGAAGGTTTTATCCGAAATTACCGTTTGATTGAGGACGGGAAACAAGGAATTATACGCATCTACCTGAAATACGGTGCAAACAATAAAGAAAAAGCTATTACTAATCTGAAACGAATCAGTAAACCCGGAAGGCGCGTTTATAGAAAGTCAGACAAGTTGCCTCGGGTTTTTGGCGACTTGGGGATTGCTATTCTGTCAACATCGCATGGGGTCAAAACCTCAGTTGAGTGCCGGCGCGCTAAAGTTGGTGGTGAAGTTCTTTGCTATGTTTGGTAATTACATGTTGAGTACTTCACAGCGTCTCTACAAGTTGAAAATGTAAATTGGAGAAATAGAATGTCACGCATTGGACAAATTCCGATTCCAATTCCAAGTTCGGTGAAAGTTGCTTTCAACGACAGTGAGGTCCTGATAGAGGGTCCCAAAGGTACATTGAATTGGATTATCCCACAAGGAATTGATGCGAATATTGAAGAAAACGTTATCACGGTCACACGCGCTAACGATGAGAAACAACAAAAAGCATTACACGGTTTAGCACGCAGTCTCATCTCGAATATGGTGACAGGTGTTTCGGAAGGTTTTGAGAAGAAATTGCGCGTTGTTGGCACAGGATACCGTGCCGAGGTTAATCGTCAAAATGTTTTGACCCTTGATGTTGGATATTCACATTCTGTAACCTTCACGCCTCCAGAAGGAATAACATTAACTGTTGAACCTTCGGAGAATATTGATGGTCAGACGCACACTCCTATTCTGGTGAGTGGAATTGATAAACAAGTAGTAGGGCAGGTTGCTGCTTCTATTCGTCAAGTTAAGAAACCCGAAACCTATAAGCCTTGTAAAGGTATCCGGTACGATGGCGAGCGCGTCCGCGACAAAGAAGGAAAGGCTGCTGCTGCTGCTGGATAGATAATATTGAACACTATAAAGAGGCGCGTTATCAAGTATAACTTTAGAGTTTAGCTGTGGAGGAAATCCGTTGGAAAAGACGAAGAGAAAACAGATGAGTTATCTGCGGCGCAAGAAAAGAGTTCGCCGCAAGATCAACGGCACAAGCGAGCGTCCCCGACTCTCTGTAAATAGAAGTTTAAAACATATCTATGCCCAAATTATTGATGATGAGAATGGTAAAACGCTTGCCCATGCTTCCAGTTTATCCACTGAAGTAAAGGGAAATACCTCAGACAGTGGAAAAATACAAGTTGCTCAAAGCGTTGGTCAACTCATCGCGCAAAAGGCAAAGGAACATCAGATTGAGGGAGTTGTATTCGACCGCAGCGGTTATCTTTATCATGGTCGGGTTAAAGCCCTCGCTGAAGCTGCAAGGGAAGAGGGACTCAAGTTTTAACTGTCCGGGGTTTGCCCCTTGAAAGGAGACTTTTTTGCTAAAGGAAAAAATCAATCCTGAAGATTATGAATTTGAAGAGCGACCTATTGACATAAATCGGGTCATGCGTGTTGGTAAAGGGAGAAGAACCCCAAGTTTTAACACCCTTTCTGTCGTTGGCAATCGAGACGGCATCGTTGGAATCGGTTTTGGGAGTGCAAGCGAAATTGCTGGTGCGCTTCGGAAAAGTTTCGCCGATGCTCGGAAAAACTTGATTCGTGTGCCGCTGTCTGATGGAACTCTCCCGCATGAAATTATCTGTGAATTTAAATCTGCCAAAGTTTTACTTAAACCGGCGAGTCCCGGGACCGGTATTATCGCTGGGCATGCTACGCGCGCAATTTTGGAATATGCGGGTGTCCGAGACGCACTTACAAAATGTCTCTCTTCAAGAAATGTCAAGAATATTGCTGAGGCTACGATGATGGGTTTGAAAAGTCTCAAGGATGTCAATGAAGTGGCACGAATTCGAGGCAAAACAGTTGAAGAAATCTTACATAAACGAACTAAAAAATCTAACAACTGAGTCTACTCAGTCACATCTAAGGAATAATAGATTCAATGAAACTCAACGAACTCAAACCTGCCCCTGGGTCAAACCGTAACCGAAAACGTGTTGGTCGTGGTCGTGGCTCCGGGTATGGTGGCACCTGTGGTCGTGGGCATAAAGGACAAAAATCGCGCTCTGGCAGTTCGATCCCCGCTTGGTTTGAAGGTGGTCAGATGCCTTTGGTTAGACGTCTTCCAAAGCGCGGTCCCCGGAGACTCGGACATAAACGTATAGAGTACGATGTCGTTAATATCAAAACCCTTAATCTATTTGATGAGGCGGTTGAGGTAAATCCTGAACTCCTTCGCGAAGTCGGCATCATCAAACGAAAAAATGCTCTCATAAAAATACTCGGGGACGGTGAACTTGACAAACGGTTGAACGTGCGCGCACATCGCTTTTCAAAATCAGCCATTGAAAAGATTGAAGCTAAAGGCGGCACAGCCGAGGTGATTTAAGTGATTAAGCCAATTCAAAATGCTTTTAAAATCCCTGAATTACGCAAGCGCATTATTTTTACTGTATTACTTTTGATCGTTTATCGACTCGGCGCTCACATTACGCTGCCTGGAATCAATGATGGCGCACTTGAAGATTTCTTTAAACAACTCATGGAAAGGAATGAAGGGACAGGAAATGTTCTGGCGTTGATCAACATCTTCTCTGGTGGTGCATTCAGCCAGATGACAATCTTCGCACTCGGTATTCAGCCCTATATCAGCGCGTCAATTATTATGCAGCTACTTGCTGTTATTGTTCCATCCCTTGAAAAACTTTCTAAGGAACCGGATGGGCGCAAGAAAATTACCCAGTACACCCGCTACGGTACCGTTCTCCTCAGCATTGTCCAAGGTATGATGATTACAATTCTGTTGAGAAACCCAGGACAACTCATCGGAGGTGGTGCTGGTACTATAGTAGACAATCCGACCATCTGGTGGCATGGCTTGGCGGTCTTAACACTGACCGCAGGCACTGCTTTTGTCATGTGGCTTGGTGAACAAATTACTGAACGCGGTATTGGACAAGGGATCTCAATAATTATTACTGTCGGTATTATGGCAGGATTCCCAAATGGTGTAGCGACTGTCTTCAGTAGCCTTATTAATCCTACAGGTTTTGGACTTGCTCAACTTGCTATGTTACTTGCTCTTATTGTCATCGCTGTGGCAGGCACAATCTTTATCCATCTTTCTGTCCGCAAGATTCCAGTTCAATACGGACGGCAGATACGAGGTGGAAAAGTGTTTGGTGGACGCGCAATGCACTTGCCGCTGCGTGTAAATACTGCAGGAATGATTCCTATTATTTTCGCTATCACGTTGATGACGTTCCCAGGCGTACTTATCGGTATGTTGCCACAAGACTGGACATGGGTCGCGGTTTTGGTAACCTTGATGGATCCGGGAAATCCAACCTTTTTGTATCTCTCTATTTATGCGTTGTTAATCATAGGATTTACGTATTTCTACACAGCAGTCCAAATTAACCCTGTCCAAATGGCAGAGGACTTGCAGAAATACGGAGGCTTTATCCCTGGACTTCGTCCTGGAAAACAGACAGCAGATTATATCAACACCACGTTAACCCGTATTACGCTCCCTGGTGCTTTGTTCCTTGCAGGAATTGCTGTAATTCCTATTTCTATCACCAGTTGGCTTGGCGTTGGTGGAATGGTTGAAGGTGCTTCCGTTTTGATTGTTGTAGGCGTTGTATTGGATACCGTGTCACAAATTGAATCTTACTTAACGATGCGTCATTATGATGGATTTTTAAAAGATAGACGTTTGAAAGGACGATCAAGAAGATAACAGCACAACACCACAGACATGTCCGCTGTATAGAAGAACTTGGTTGTGAAGTGCATTTACGACAAACAAATTTGAAGGAAAAACTATGAAAGTCCGACCATCTGTCAAGAAAATGTGTAACCGTTGCAAAATTATTAAGAGAAAAGGCGTTGTCCGCGTTATCTGTCCTTCAAATCCGAAGCACAAACAACGACAAGGATAATCTCGTTCTACATATAAGGAGGAAACCATGGCACGTATAGCAGGAGTGGATCTACCTCGTAACAAACGGATTGATATTGCGTTGACTGCTATTTACGGTATTGGTCGTTATACAGCATCGCAGATCGTCACCGATCTTAACATTGACCCAGCTAAGAAGGTTGATGCTTTAGCTGAAAATGAAGTCAGTCAACTCCGAGATAAAATCACAGAAGAATATCAGGTTGAAGGTGACCTGCGCCGCGAAGTTGACCAGAATATTAAACGGCTTATGGATATTAACAGTTATCGTGGTCTACGTCATCGACGGCAGTTACCTGTGCGAGGACAACGCACAAATACGAATGCCCGCACACGTAAAGGTAAAGCACGTACGATTTCTGTAGGTAGAAAAGCGAAAGAAACAGCACGCAAAGCCGGTTGATTTATACAGCGTTTCGCATCGACGCTATTTCTTTTTTGCAAGAAACAATCGCTGCGAACGTGCTGTTATATATTAGTGGAGCTCGTTTTAGAGCAACTTGTTTACGGACGCTGCGTATTCTACAGCGTCTCAAAAGTTTTGTAAAGGAGAAACAGTTTGCGTTCACGAAGACGGGAACGAAAAAATGTGCCTGAAGGCATTGCCCATATCCAGGCTACGTTCAATAATACAATTGTGACTATCACCGATCCTAACGGCAATACAGTTGCTTGGGCGAGTGCAGGAATGACGTTCCCTGGTTCGCGTAAGTCAACACCCTTTGCTGCACAACAGACAGCCGAAGCATGTGCCAGAAAAGCTATGGAACACGGTATGAAACGGGTTGAAGTGAGAGTCAAAGGTCCCGGATCAGGGCGAGAATCGTCAATTCGCGCGCTTGCCGCTGCGGGCCTAGAAATTACTTTGATGAAGGACATGACACCTATCCCACACAACGGGTGTCGTCCCCCGAAAAGACGACGGGTGTAAACCAAGGAGATACATGAGTAGATATTTAGATTCTGTCTGTAAGTTATGCCGTCGAGAGGGTGAAAAACTTTTTCTGAAAGGACGCAGGTGCCTCGGCCCGAAATGTTCCTTTGAACGGCGGAGTTATCCACCTGGCGACCATGGGCAAAAACCCCCTACACGCGCTCGTGGTGACTTTCGACGGCAATTACGTACCAAACAAAAAGCAAAGCGAATCTATGGTGTTTTTGAAAAACAGTTTCGCAACTATTACTTCAAAGCGGCACGCCAAACCGGCATCACTGGCGAGAATTTAATCGCTCTCCTTGAACGCCGCTTAGACAATGTGGTTTATCGATTGGGGTTTGCGACATCACGGAAACAAGCTCGACAATTGGTGAAACATAACCATTTCACTGTCAATGGGAAGCGCGTCAATATCCCTTCCTATCTGGTTGAAATCGGAGATGTTATCACCCCACGCGAAAAGAGTCGCGAAAGCATCACGATTCAAGAGGCATTAGAATTTTCAAAGCAACGGGGCGCACCAGAATGGCTCGAAATTGATTCTGATAAGCCTGAAGGACGAGTGCAAGGATCCCCAATTGTTGAACATATTGCAGCAGAGTTGGACACACAGCTAATTATTGAATTGTACTCTAAATAGTGCCTAACTAATTTGCCTCTTGATTGTCAATCCGAATTTGATCTACCCGACGACCATGGACCATACGATATTCGTGGTTGATTCGTTCAAATTCGGAATCGGTAAGCCGGCGGTTCGCCATAGCAGTATAATATAAAATACTGGAATTCACCTTACCTTTGTAAAACTCCAAGAGACAATTCAAGTTGTTTTCACAACTTCTTACTGTTATGGACTTTACTTGTTGTTTAGCACAACTCTAAATTATTACCGTATATAGACGTGTCCGGGATAACAGATAGTTATAACGAGTACATACTGGAAAATAACATTCACTGTTCCGAAAAGCCACTTTATTCCATGCACAATACCCGTGAAGGAAAATTGTTTCTGGCTGAAACCTGTTTGACTCTGCTTATTAGAACAACTTAAGCTGATAGGAGGAAATCGATGGATAGATTGCGTTTAACAATGCCCGAGCGTCTGGTAGCCGATACTGAAACTTTACAGCCAAATTATGCGGAGTACACCGCAGAACCTCTTGAACGGGGATTTGGGACTACTCTGGGCAACTCGCTTCGTCGAGTACTTCTCTCTTCAATTAAAGGAGCCGCCATCACTGCCATTCAAATCGATCAGGTCAAGCATGAATATTCGACTATTCCAGGGATTCATGAAGATGTAGTCCAAATAATTCTTAACCTCAAGGCAATCCGGTTTCGGCTTTTACAAGACGAACCTATGATACTGGAACTCACCGCGAGTGGTTCAGGAGAATTGACAGCAGCGGATATTCGTCCAAATTCACTCGTTGAAATTATCAACCCCGACCAACACATCGCGACACTTGATACGTGTCAAGGCATTGATATGGAGATCCAGGTCCAAACAGGACGCGGCTACTCACTCGCAGAAGACCATAGAGACCCTAAACAACCCATCGGATGGATTCCGGTTGATGCGAAATTTTCACCTGTCGAAAAAGTTAACTTCTCGGTAAGTGAAACGCGGGTTGAGGATGTGACTAATTTTGATCAACTCAATCTCGAAATCTGGACAGATGGAAGTATCACACCGAAGCAGGCAATTACACAGGCAGCGGATATTTTACGCAGTCAACTTGATATCTTTACCGAATTCGACGAAACCTACGTTGAGCCAGAACTCGAAATTGACGAAGCACAAATCTTGAGGAACAGATATCTCGCTAAACCTGTTGCTGATTTGGAGCTTTCTGTCAGGGCTGGAAATTGTCTTGAAACCGCAAATATCAAAACTATCCGTGAACTTGTCGTCAAAAATGAAAAAGAGATGTTGGAATACAAAAATTTCGGTAGAACTTCTCTGAATGAAATCAAAGACCAACTTGCCAACATGGGGTTATCTCTTGGAATGGACTTGAGCGATGACGAAAATGATAACACGGATGAGGAGGAATCAGAATAATGCGCCATAGAAAACGTGGTAGAAAATTAGGGCGTACCACAAGCCACCGAAATGCCCTTTTCCGCAACCAAGCCACTGCACTATTTGAACATGAACAAATTCGGACAACTTTGCATAAATGCAAGGAACTTCGACGCGTCGCGGAAAAAATCATTACACTCGCAAAACAGGACACTTTACATGCACGCCGACGCGCTGCACGACTTTTATATGGAACGAACCTACGTTATACCCCACGTCGAGGGGAGTCGGGGGCAATTCAAAAGCATGCTATCCTTCAGAAACTTTTTGAGGACATAGGTCCCCGGTACCAAGATAGGAATGGTGGTTATACCCGTATTATTCGTGGTGAATTGAGACGCGGCGATGGTGCGCAAATGGCTTACATTCAACTTGTTTGATAAATGCCATCATTATAAAAAATTGAGGTCGGAGTTTCAACTCCGACCTCAATTTTTAAACAGCGTCTACAAGGGATGTACACATATTTTTGAATTTACTATAAAAGCATGAATTAAAACCGATATGCTCCTGAAACGAAAACTCGATGTGTATTCCGCTTCGTCGTCAAATCATTCCTATACTGCTGCCAATTACCCCACATATACGCAAGATCGAATTTCAGAGCATCCTCAAAAATCTTGCCTACACCGACCGTCAAGAAATCGCGTTCATTTTCAACTTCGGTATCTGTAAACGGAATCGTATCGCGGAAATAGCCGACACGGAGATGTGTATCAATGATAGGTATACGGAATTCGGCACCCAGCCTCGCCTGTAAAGTTGTTGCATAGAATTCCTCAAAATGATTCTTTGAGATGTCTTCAGCTGGTGTCGGATCATAACGTGTCTGTCGCCAATCTGTTAACTGAATATCACCCGCCAAAATCAAATGTTTATCTAAAAGTTTGAGTGCAATTCCTGTCCCAATCTCAAAAGGTCTTTCAATATCATACGCCAAAGCACCATTTGCAGGATCAGACGCCTCTTCGCCATCATCATAAAATATAACGGTATACTCACGCCAAAGCTCTTCAACTGCCAACTCTGTCGGGGCAACCAATGTCACACCGAGACTGATTGCATCTGTAAAGTTGGCTAAAATTCCGACTCGCCCACCTACGCCTGAGTATTCCCGATCAATTTCGTCATCAAATCTAAAACGGGATAACTCGCTATCAACGTTCAACGCGTCGGTAGCCGTTGCATCCAATTGGTTACTGCTACGTCCATTCCAAAAGTCAACGGAACCTCCAATTAGAAAGTTCTTAGTGACATATACACTTCCGCCAAAACTCCAAATCCCAATGCCTCCTGAGTTTATGTTGGTTTCATCAACTAAAAGTCCACTATAAAGGTTGCCTGAACTTGGGTCAACTCCTTGAATCGCTGTCTGATAATCGAAGTTTTGGGGACGATTATAGCCGAATCCTATTGCGAGTCCGCCCTGTTGGGTGTGGAACGGATAAACAAACCCAATTGAATTCGGACGTACCCGTGAACGACTTGTCCCAGTAATCTCATCGCTCGAGAAAAAACTATCAGTGTTTGCAGTGTTATGTGAAAAACTTGTGAAGAATTCAAATTTCTGAATTTGTGCCATCCCTGCAGGATTCCAATATAGTGATGTGAAATCATCGGCAAGTCCCAGAGAAGCACCGCCCATCCCCATTGACCGCGCACCTACACCAAATGTGTTACCAATTGCGATCTCCTCCACTTGTGCTGGACACATCACTGTAAACAAACCCGTAACAAATAGACAGATAAAAACACCCAAAATTGTACGTTTCATTTTATATTCTCCTTTATTTTCCGTATTTGCTTGTTTTTAATCACCTTTGCATGATGGTCATAGGTACCCACTACCTAAAGGTAGGGGCTTGTGCTTCCTTGCGACTGCGGTTTTCTCAGAGAGTTGACCGTCTTA
>JAGWBU010000080.1 GCA_021295735.1 Candidatus Poribacteria bacterium
TAGGATAGGATACCCTATTTTTACTATAACCGCAACCTCTCTGGACATCAGTGTTTCTACAAAAACTTTACACACCCCGATCCATTTTTGTGCTTGCCTTACCCGTTAAAGTTGTGATAAACTATAACAAAAAACGCATTGGGAAACAGATGTCATCTATAACAGACCCATCTAAAGTTTTAGCAGAGATATTGACAACAGAAAAACCGTGGGGACGTTTTATCCAGTACGTTCTTAATCAACCGGTAACTGTCAAGGTTTTGGAGATACATGCAGGTGAACGGGTCAGTTATCAGTATCATCACCATCGGAGTGAACTGTGGATACCGCTTGACGAAGGTGCGTGTGTTCGCATTGAGGAGGAAGTGATACATCCCGATCCGATGGAGCCAGTTTTTATTCCACAAGGTGCGAAACATCAGCTCATTGGCGAATCTCAAGATTATAGGATACTTGAAATTGCTTTCGGACATTTTGATGAGGAGGACATTGTCAGACTTGACGATAAATATGGAAGAGTTTAAAAGAGAGATGTGATTATTGAGTCTAAACTTGAATTTCAGTGGTTTTGGAAAACCTTAACCCGAATTGACAATTGAGGAGACAACCATGAATCACTTGAAACACTTTCGTTTATTGATATGCGCTGTTCTGTTGTTTAACTTTATAATGTCAGGGTTTGGACAAGGAGAGAAAGCAGAAACCCTCGTAGGACATTGGACATTTGAGAAAGGTGTTGAACTAGAAGATATAACGGGTAACTTTGCCGATATTACGCTCATGGGTGCTGAAATTGAGAATGGGCAATTGAATGTTGACCTCGGTAAGTGGGCAATCGCGAGTGGCTATGATGGTCCGGATATTGAGGAAAAAACGTTGGTGTCGTGGGTTATCATGGATAACCTTGACGTGCAGGAAGGTTCAATATTAACTGTTGATCGCCTCTCCGATCAAACTTTTGACGGAATTGTTTTTGGGGAACGTCAGAAGCATCGTTGGATGGCAGGGAGCGGGTGGTTTCATCGCACCCAAGACCCTGAACCCGGTTTTGAGGAAAAGAAAACGGGGGAGTTGATTATGATGGCAATTTCGTATGAGAATGATAACGGCACTGCACGCGTGAGACTATACCGTAACGGAGACGAAATCGGTGACTACACATTTGGTCAATTTGTGTCTTTTGCTAAAAACGATGCTGAGGCTATTTGGGGTAAGCGTCACGGTGGTGTCGCTGGAGGTCCTGGCGATCTTGACGTCCATATTGAAGATTCACGAATTTATGCTGCTGTCCTCAGTCAGGCAGAGATTAAGAAGTTATTGCCAGACACGCTTGAAGTGGAAGCGCGCGGTAAACTCGCCACTACATGGGCAAGGCTAAAGACAAGATAGATATTTGTAGGTGCAATTAGGAAACCGAACTATAGGCGTCAATTTAGCGTGGATACACGCATTTTGGGTGTTGATTGCCATTTATCTTATACCAAATTAACAAGTTTTGTATTGTTTTCACTGCCGAGAACACGGGCGGGCACAGAGACCCGCCCCTACGATTTGCGGAATGTTTATATTGTTATATGTCATTCCCGCTAAATGCTACACGCCAAATACCGGAAGCGCATTTGGCGTTGATTGGCAGTTTTAAACTGCGTCTAAAAAGATGGTGTTCACATGTTTTGGGATTTTCTATAAAAAAATGGGATTATTGGAGGTAATAAAGAACAACATAAATGAATTCAAGTTTAAAACAGATAGAACTGGGAAGCGATTCTGGTTTGAGACTCAAAATGCTTGTCTGTGCGGATACAGATGCACAAGAGACAGATGAACTTGTTGATGCGCGTTTGGAAAATATTCAAGCACTCTTCAAGGCGGAGGTGGATGCACCACTATCCGTTTTAGAACAACATCTGCGTGCATGGACCCGCAGTCATCTACAAACAGAACATATTCAGCAAGTGCTTGACTTGTCTACCAAAGCAAGAAACGATTTCTCTGTTCTTGTAACTATCGGGATAGGTGGGTCTGATTTAAGCGCGCGTGTTTTTCATGAAATTGCCAATCATCCGTATCACAATCTATTATCAATTTCCGAGCGGGGTGGTGCTCCAGAGGTTTACTTTACAGGTGATACGTTCGATCCGATTCGGTTGAAAGCATTACTTGAAATGCTGAAGTCTCGCAATTTGCTACACAAAACGCTTTTCAATGTCATCAGCAAATCGGGGAAAACAGGCGAAACCCTCGCGACGTTAATGATTATTCGGGATAGACTCCAGCAAGAATTTGGGGAGTGGCAAAATCAGATCATCGCTACTACTGGTTTGACGACAAAAAGTCTTCTCTATCAATTTCATCAGGAATCTTCGTTTTACGGTATACTCCCTGTTCCGGAAGGTGTTGGTGGTCGTTTTTCCGCTTTTTCACCAGTCGGTTTATTCTTTTTGGCGATGACTGCTGGGATTGGGAAGAGTCCAGAAGATAGTATAAACGCTGCGGTTGATGGTGTCCAACTTGCAGATGAGAACTTTCAACTGCCTTATGCGCATCCCAATAATATCGCATATCATCTTGCCCTATGGCTTGATTCTGTTGAGCAATATTACGGTGCGGGTAGCATTGTTTTCTATAATTACGCTGACAACAGTCGCCTTGGTGAGTGGTTTGTTCAGCTCTATACTGAATCGATTCAGGAACGCGGCTATGGGTCTAACGTTATTGCTGCGAAAGGTCCTACGAGTAATCATTCTATTCTCAACGGTATCCTTGCTGGGCCGAGAGATAAAGCAGTTATTTTTATCCATTGGGAAAACCTCGGCGCAGACTTAACAATCCCGTGTGGAAATGAAGGTAATGGATTAGAAGCGTTTGAAGGGCTTTCAATGAACGATAGTCAGACTGCATCCTATCAGGGAACAGAGATGGATTTTACGGATAAAGACATTCCGAATGTTACGCTAACACTGCCCAGTCGAGATATTGGTAATGTGTGTCAATTGATGCGAACTCTAATGGATACAGTGGCTATTAAAGGTAGGCTGCAAGAACTTCACCTTACCGATGGTATTTTGATGCCTGCAAAAGAGTTAACCTACCATCAATCGGCTGTTGAGGGATATAAACAACGTACCGCAGAAATTGCTCGTGAAATGAAAAGGCGTTAACTGATTTTAAAATCAATGATTTGGTTGAATTTGGTCAGTTGTTTTGAGCGGTGTGAAATTCAACAGGGTCAAATTTATGAGATATGCTCAAAAAATGCTCAGCAAATTGTCCGCGCTTCGGCTCCAGAACAAGATTTTTTTCACTTATTGTTTGGTGTTTCTACTTGTGTTTGCCGTTATTTTTGGGATTGCCAGTTTTCTAATTGACCGTGCTTTTAATGCACAACTTGATAAAGATGTAGTAGCTTTGAAATCGCGTATTTCCAAGATGTATGCGCAATTTGTTAATACTATTCGAAACGAGGTAAAAGTAATAGGTGAAGACCGAGATGTACGTAATGCTGTGCTAAGAGCAGAAACGGGTGGCAGTAGAGTCTTTTCCGCAGCGAATTTTGATGTTTTTGAATGTGGTAACACCGATGGGATATTGGTGCTAAGTAAGCGGAGAGATGAACCGCGCATCGGGCGAAAAGAAACTGAGATCGCTAATGTGAAAGTAGACGCATCATTCAAAGAGGGAAAAGGCACGATCCGTGAGCGGATTATCAAAACCGGTGAGGAACCGGAGTTAGTAGTTGAGGTGACGCAGTGGTTGGATTGGGGCTTTGTTACCGGAGGGCGGTCACTTGAAAAATGGTTAAAAGGTGCCATGCTTAGCCAACCAGAGGAACATCCGATTTTTCTTGTTAAAAGAAAGAATGAACAGGAGGAGTGGATTCCATTAAACTATATCGCACATACACCGGCTTTAAAAGATGAATGGGAACGACAGAAGCAGGCGAATGAGGTGGATGGGAAGTCCGTTGAGGCGTTGGTGATCACTTTGAGGGATATTCAGCAATCTGAAGCCACAGAAGCATCAGATAACGGCACTCGGACGTCCACATTTACAGTTGTCCGTGCCGACATCTTAAGCTCACCTTTTTCGGATCCGCAACGATTGCCTTTTGTGGAATTGATCATCGCCTATTCGCATCAGTATCGTATTCAATGGCAAGAACAGATGATGATAATTTTGTTGTGGAGCATTGGTGGTGGTGCTGTATTGGTCTACTGCAGTAGTTATCTCGTGAGTCGGCGGATCACTCGTCCAATTGCCCAGCTCCAGCGAGGGGTAAACGAGGTCGGTGCTGGGAACCTTACTTATCAGATCGCTGTTCAATCCAAGGGGGAAATAGGGGCGCTTGCTGATGGATTTAACCGGATGGCACTTGCGTTGAAACAGAGTTTAGAGGAGCATAAGGCAGCTGAAAGGGTCGCTGTATGGCGGGATGTCGCGCGCCAGCTCGCGCATGAAGTCAAAAATCCGCTATTCCCGATTCGGCTTTCCGTTGAGAACTTGCAAGCAGCGAGAGAACAACCAGCGATTTTTGAGAAAATCTTTGATGAATGTACAGAAACAATTATTGAAGAAGTTGACCGCATTCGTGGACTAATAGATGAGTTTCACCAATATGCGCGGTTACCCGTGCCTGACCGACATCCAGTTAATTTAAATGATATTGTAAATGCTGTTTTGAAATTGTATATGGAGTTATCTCAAGCACAAAATATTAAGGTTGAAAAACAGTTGAGCCCGCTGCCACCTCTTTCATTAGACCAAGAGCAGATGGAACGTGCTGTGGGTAATCTTGTTAAGAATGCCATTGAAGCAATGCCGAACGGTGGAACGCTCATCCTTAGAACTTTTTCTACATCAATTGAAAAGGGAAGGAATATCTCGCTTGAAGTGAAAGATACTGGACACGGAATGTCCGAGGAGACTCAACAAAACCTTTTTGCTGCTGATTATACAACTAAATCTTACGGGACTGGTCTTGGCATGGCAATTGTGCGCCGTATTATCACTGTCCATGGTGGAGAGATAGCAGTAGAATCGGAGGAGAACACCGGAACAACGATACGGATTACCTTTAACGAAACCTCATACCTTACCGAGACTGCACCTGTTTTGATGTTACCTGAAACTGCTCCAATGCGTATTCCGAATGGTGAGGAAGAGGGTTAGCAGACAAATAAGTGAGGGTGTGCATAAATAATTTCGATGTTAAATATGCGCTTAAAGGTAGTCCGCACACGCCGTGGGTTTCCCACAAGTTCAAAGAGGCGCAGCATGCCCACACGGGGAATGCCATAAGGCATTCGGACCGTTGATTTGGCGCATGCTGCGTTGATTTGGCAATGAATTGCGCGACTCTGGCGTTTGTCCCTGTCTGTGTTGATGCGCCAAATATTTATGCACACCCCTCAAATAAGCTACGAACGTCCAAAATTCAGAGGCGGAGAGATATGAATACCATTCTTATTGTAGATGACGAAAAGAATATTCTGAAAATGCTTTCCCAAGGTTTAAGCATCAAAGGTTACAAAACCTTGACTGCAGCGAGTGGAGAAGAAGCGTTACAACTTTGTATGTCTGAGGACATTGATCTTGTACTGTTAGATATTATGATGGAAAACGGCATAGATGGTATTGAAACGTTGACGAAATTACTTGAACAGCATCCTAATCTTAATGTCGTGATGATGTCTGCACAGCAGGATATTGAAATTGCTGTTAAAACATTGGAACTGGGTGCGAAACGCTACGTCACAAAGCCGATAAGTATGGATAAAATTCTATCCAATATTGAGCCGTTTTTAGAACTCGCGCGCTTAGCAAAAGAAAATGAAATACTTAAGTCCCAAATTGTAGTTGACGATGAAATGGTGGGTGAAAGCGCTGCCGTCTTCAAACTCCGCGCCGAAATTCGTCAGGTCGCATCAAGCGATCTTGGTGTGCTAATTTCTGGTGAAAATGGTACTGGTAAGCAGCTCGTTGCTAATGCAATACATAGATATAGCAAACGTTCTGACAACCCTTTTATTCCATTAAACTGCGCGGCGTTACCTGAAGAACTTGTTGAGAGCGAACTCTTTGGACATGAACGGGGCGCGTTTACAGGTGCTGATTCTATGCGGCAGGGGCGGTTTGAACTGGCTGATGGCGGCACACTTTTCCTTGATGAAATAGGCGATATGAGTTTAAAAGCACAAGCAAAAGTGCTACGCGTGCTTGAATATGGAGAAGTGGAGCGGCTCGGAAGCCAACAGATTCGGAATGTGGATGTCCGAATCATCGCTGCAACTAACAAGGATCTTTCCGAAGAAATTGGGCGCGGGCAGTTCCGAACGGACCTCTATTATCGTCTCAAAATTGTTCCTATTGAGGTGCCACCACTACGGGAAAGGTTAGACGATATCCCGATATTGGCGAAATATTTTGCTGAACGGCTACAGATGAATATGGCTTCTACACCGAAAACCTTTGCCGCGGAAGCATATCCTATTTTTCAATCTTATCGCTGGCCCGGCAACATCCGTGAACTCAAAAATATCGTTGAACGGCTACTCATCATGGTAAATCGGAAAATTATTTTGCCGACTGATGTTGCTGATGTCTTACCGATCAAAAAGAATGAAATGCAGATATTAGACGCTACAGCAGCTTATCAGTCGAATACACCACTGAGTACGATGGTTGATTCAGCTGAAGCAGAATGCATTTTGGCAGCTTTAAAAGAGAATGATTGGAATATCCGACGAACTGCCGAAGTATTGGAAGTAGAGAGAAGTAATTTGTATAAAAAGATGAATAAATATAGTATTGCCCGTCCAGATTCAGGTTAAATATTCATACGCAGTGGTAGGAGCGGTTTCCTAACCGCTCTGGGTCATATATGAAAACCGTATTCTACGCGCCGATCTCAGAAAATCTGTGTGCCGTTGTTTGGATAAGCCCGGTTCGGTTGGGAAACCGAACCTACCAGGGGCGGAGGTAAGTTACGCACTTGAGCTAAATTCACGTTAATTTGTATTATACTAACCTAAGTTGCTACGGACAAGATTTCAAGTTAGCAAACACTGCTTTTTACTGAAAAAACAAGGCTTTTTCGCTGATCTCCTACAAGAGCATTTGCGAAATAGGTGGCAACTTGGGTTATACTATACCGATAGCCGATTGCTGAAAGCCAAAAGCCACAAAATATGAATGAAAACAGCGGCATGACCCGTATTCAACTTCTTATCTTGCTTGTAATTGTTATTGTCATAGGAGTGTTCTCTTATCCGCCGTGGGCAGAATATCGCAAAGTTAGCCAAGCAGATGTAGATGTTGAAATGCTCGCCATAGCTATAAAGAAATACTACAAACACACGCAGACGTATCCAGCAAATTTGGAGCAACTTGTAACCGATCCTGGCGTGGACGGTTGGCGCAGGACCTATCTAAAATCCGTCCCAAAAACGCCTTGGGGTGGGAACTACGCGCTAATACAAGAGACCTATAAAGTCGGAATTGCGAAAAATCACCCGCGTGTACCAACAAAATATCGGATAGATGGGATCGCTGAAATCAGCAGGGTTTATCACACGGACGCTGCACAAGGCGAAAAATACTGGTGGTAATCTGTGGACGAAATCTGGATACAAATCATCATTTTTTTCTTAGGTTTAGCAATTGGCAGCTTTCTCAATGTCTGTATCTACCGCATCCCTCGCTCAGATATGTCTATTTATTCGCCGCGCCGCTCCTTTTGTCCTGAATGTAATCAATCAATAAAGTTTTACGACAATATCCCGCTTCTGAGTTATCTGCTTTTACGCGGAAAGTGTCGGCATTGCAAAGCGAAAATATCTGTCCTCTATCCGATAGTTGAACTCGTTACGGCAGTGCTATTTCTCGCGATGTCCTACCAATTTGGAAGGACACTTGATTTTCTGCATGCACTCATTTTTGTGTCTGTGCTGATACCAATTTTTGTCATTGATGCGCAACACTATATTATTCCGAATGTCATAAGCCTTACAGGATTGATACTTGGCTTGGGAATAGTGTGTACAATTGCTTATCATGGTAAAGATTTAGATTATCTAAAGATGCGACTCATTGGGTTTGTAGCAGGCGGTTTGGTGTTGTGGTTAATTGCGTTTATCGGTAGTGCAGTTATGCGTAAAAAGGCGATGGGTGGCGGAGACGTGAAACTCATGGCGATCATCGGATTGTTTCTCGGTGCGTGGCCAGAGTTACCAATGGTGATAGCGTTATCTGCTTTCGGTGGTGCAGTTATCGGGACACTGCTGATAGTAACTGGCAGAAAAAGTCGACAAAGTCCAATTCCTTATGGGCCTTTTCTTGCTGGTGCTGCTGTGGTTGTGTTGCTGTGGGGCGATCCGCTCTGGGAGAAATACTTGCAATTGACTGGATGGAATTGACATAGTAGTAGACACACGTTGTGGTGCCATAGTCGTAATAGATAAAGTTATACAGTATAGTGGAATTAGTTTGTGACCTAACAAGGAGGATTTTCATGGACGTAAAAGACGCAATACTTTCAAGACGTTCCATTTTCAAATTCAAACAGGAACCCGCTCCATCGGAGCGTTATGTCAATTTACACGTAAGTTGCTATCAGCATCTTCTAATGTAATAAATATTAGTGCTTTAGAGAAAGAAATCCTATGGCAAATACATATACCCAACTCTATATTCATGTTGTATTCGCTGTTAAAGGGAGACAGTCCTCATTCCAAAACACCACAAAGAGGAACTTCACCAATACATCACGGGCATTATTACCAATAGAAGGCAGAAGTCATACAAATCAATTCAATGCCCGACCACATTCATATCCTTATAGATATGACTCCAGATTGTAATCTTTCTGATTTAGTAAGAGATATTAAGGTGAGTTCAACAAAATTTATCAACAAAAACCGTTGGGTAGTAGGCCAGTTCAAATGGCAGGAAGGATTTAGTGCATTTACCTATTCACATTCTCAGTTGGGAGATGTTGCAAGATACATCCGAAATCAAGAAAAACATCATTCTCATAGAACATTCAGAGAGGAATATCTTGAGTTATTGAAACGTTTTGATATTGCTTACGACGAGAAGTATGTTTTTGAGGGTGTTGATGAGAATGCTCCAGAAACATAATGTTCTGTTGGAATGAGGACAGTAAGTAGGTAACAACATACCGCTCCGCTGGAGCGGAGGAGAGTGCATAACATTTTTCTATAAACATATCGCTCCGCTGGAGCGACTGAATGTCTTTGATGCTATATGTAAAGGCTCTAATACTTTGCAACCAACCACCTAATAAACTATAATCCAAAAAGGAGGGATTTCATGGACGTAAAAGACGCAATACTTTCAAGACGTTCCATTTTTAAATTCAAACAGGAACCCGTGCCGAACGATGTCCTTGAACAAATATTCAGTTACGGGATATGGGCACCGAATCATCACGTTACAGAACCGTGGCGGTTTACCGTCATCGGCGAAAAAACGAAGTTGGTACTTGCGCAACGTTACCGAGAAATCAAGATGGAGGACACGCCAGACCACGTTGATGCGGAAAATCTTGCCAAGATAGGCGAATTGGCTTACGAAAAATTTATGTCTAAGCCAACGATTATCGCTGTGTCCTGTGTCCAAGATGGGGACGAACAACGGCAACGTGAAGATTACGCCGCTGCTTGTTGTGCAATGCAGAACGTCCAACTCGCTGCATGGGATGCAGGAGTCGGTATGCAGTGGAGCACCGGCAGAATCACGATGGAAGAAAAGACCTATCAGTTGCTTGGAATAGATTCATCGCAGGAATACATTATCGGTTTTTTCTATACTGGTTATCCTGCAGAGATTAAAGAACCGAATCGGAAACCTGCTGCTGAATTTATCCGCTGGGTTGCCTAAACCGATAACCATAAGTGTCAACTTAAGGATATATTTTGTTGTAGGAGGGATTTTCAACTCCGATAAATCTGCATGCAAAGTAGTAGGCACACTCCGTGTAAACAAGATAAGGCGGACGGAGTATGCCTGCTACCTTTAGATCACTATTGACACTTGTGGGTGGCTTAAACTGATAGCTGATACGCAGTTTTTGCATTTTTCCAGAAGAACTTCGCCTTAACTTCATCGCCTTTTGGACTGAAGTAGTCGTTCACAATTTTTTGCACGACTTTATACTGTGCAAAACGTTCGGATACAGGCCAGTTGCTTCCGTAAATAAGTCTATCTTCACCAAACGCTTTCCATAAAACATCTATTGTTGGCGTGTAGTAGGCAACGTCTTCAGGGGCGGGAGTTTGTCCTGTATGCTCTGCCAAACCCGATACTTTACAGTAGACATTCGGATAGCGCGCAACTTCCTGTATGGTTGAAATCCATCCCGCATCGGGTGGATTACCATCGACTCGAACGCCAGCGATGTGGTTAATCACAACACGCATCGTTGGTGTATGTTCAACCAAGGCAGGCACGTTGCGTAATGCATCAGGGTTTATGAGCAGGTCTAAGGTGAGTTCCTTCTCAGCTAATTTCTCAATGTTCTTTAAGAAGTCTGCATCGCCGAGTGCTTGAAGATGACCGCCTCCGAGACGTATTCCTCGGAAAAGCGGATTGCCAGAAAACCGATTCAGGTTTTTCTCAAAGTCTGCATCGTTAGGTGCTAAATTGCCAACGAACCCGACAATAAATGGTTCATTAGCCGCAAGGTCAAGGATCCATTGGTTGTCGTCAACCCACTTGCTTGCCTCAACGACTACAGTTCCTGTTACGCCTTCAGGTACAGCGAGTTTTTTGTAATCGTTCGGCATAACGGTGCGGTAAAGTAAGTCATCATTAGGGTTTGGCCACGGCACACCTTCTGGTCGTGTCGGGTCATAAAAATGTGTATGTGTATCAATAATCATCAATACTCCTTTGTAAATACTGTAGGACAAGGTCTCCGTGCCTTAGTCCAGTTAGGTTTTCCCATTGTAGGACAAACTTCCTGTGTCTTAACGCTGTTATCCGTTCTACTGCTAACCTGTTTTCTATATGGATGTCCGGCTCCCGATGAGGCACAACAGCAGCGGCGAGAACTCCAGCGCGATGCCTTAAAACTCAAAATGGGGCAAGAACTCAATCCCATTGATCCGGAGGGGCATGTTGCGTTAGGAAAAATCTATCATCAATTGGGTGAGCACGAGAAGGCGATAGAATCTTTTCAAACAGCAATTTCTCTTGACGAAAAACATCAGCATGCGTATAACAATTTGGGTTTAATTTATATTGACCTCCGTCTATTTCTGCTGGCGATAGAAATGTTTCAAGCGGCGCTTGAAATTGAACCGGAGAACCCCGCTTTTTACAACAATCTCGGCTATGCTTACGACATGTCGGACAGGTTTGATGAAGCACTGGAGGCTTATCGCAATGCCTTGGATGCCGACTCCGCGTTCGTGGATACCTATTACAACCTTGCTGATGCCTATCTAAACCGAGAATCTTATCCAGAGGCCATTCAGTATTACAAAGCAGGTATAGAACTGGATGGTGGTGACGCGACAGTCTACTTTAATATCGGTCTTGCATATCAAGAAACCGATGAACTGCTTAGTGCAATCCAAGCCTATGAAAAAGGTGTATCTCTGGATAGCGATGAGGTTGAGGCTTACTATCGCCTTGCACTTGCCTATCAAAAAAAGGGTGATCACGTCATGATGCACCGTTATTTAGACACGTTTCTCAAAAAGGCTGAAGGTATCCATCGCTTTGAAAAACAATATCTCACTGCAAAGCGGATGCGTCAACAAGCATCGGGAGATAGGTAAACCTACGTGAGTTCGGTGTCCAAGATATGAAGTTCTTAATGTTTTGAATTCTGCTCACATAACCACACTTTGTAGCACAAACTTTATGAAGATTAATTTATTAATTCGGTAATTTTCTGTCCGCACAAGGCAGGTGTACCCACCTGCTGGCGAGGTTTCCTAACCTCGCAAAATTACCGGTTTATTTTCTTAAACTTCATAAAGTTTGCGCTACAAAAAATTGTTTATACCGAACTTACGTTAAACCTATAAGTTGGGTTTCGCTATCGCTCACTCATAAATCAACGCTGTGAAATCCCATCGATTATTCAGAGAGGGTTCGGATAAGCCTTTCCGCATAGTCGTTCTCACAAGGGACACCCTCTGTGTGCCAACGAAATCTCAATTCCATAGCGGGTGAGTGTTGAAATATAGTCGGTTGATAATAGAGATTGCTTCGGTTGAAACCGAGTGTGTTACAAATCTGTCGCACTGAGTAATTGGTTCTCAAAACCTTTACTATTCCTCGTTTTTCATCTGGAGTCAACCCAGCCATGTTGAGACTTTTTTTAGATGTCCAATTCCAGGGTCAACTTGCCAACGAGTTGCTCAAGTTGGGTAATTCGCTGTTGATAGGCATTGGTCTGTTTATCAGCAGGTTCAAAGAGTGTCGCCGTGTTATCAAGGAAGTGGCGTTTCCACCTTGTGAGTTGTTTTTTGCAGAGGTTATGTTGACGTCAGAGTTCCGCTTGTGAACTCTGACCGCTAAGGGCCTCAATAACAACTTCAACCTTAAATTCGGAGTAAACTTTCTTCGTTTTGCCATCGGAAACTCCTTTCAATTATATTGTTATTATACCACAATGTTGACTTAGAAAGTGGTCTGAAATTCCGCTGGCAGTACATGGCGTTGATTTGGCTGAATGCCAAAAGCGCATTCATAGCGTTGATTTAGGTTTCACGTTGTTCAATCCAACCTACAGGTTGTTTATATCGAAAACCGACAAAGAGACATTTTACTCAAAATTATGACACCACTACTCACCGTCAATTCAGTAACAAAACAGTTTGCATCGACACCTATTGTCAAGGATATCAGCTTTGAGGTATATCCGAGGGAAATCTTCGCGCTCTTAGGGGCAAGCGGCTGTGGCAAAACAACAACGTTGCGTTTGATTGCAGGGTTTGAAAAAGCGAACGCGGGCGTAATTGTTATGGGAGATCGCGTTCTTGAAGACGATGGAATACACATTCCGCCAGAATCACGTGAAATAGGGTTTGTTTTTCAAGATTTTGCACTCTTTCCTGACAAAAACGTTCTGGAAAATGCTGCATTCGGACTTAGCCGAAAAATGCGAAAAAAAGAACGGCACGCGAATGCTTTGGAGACCCTCGAAAAAGTCGGGATTGCTCATCTACACGCACGGATGCCACATCATCTCTCTGGTGGTGAACAGCAACGAGTCGCTTTAGCGCGATCACTTGCTACCCAACCGAAGCTGCTGCTGTTAGACGAACCCTTTTCAAGCCTTGATACTGGGCTACGCCAAGCAACAAGAGAAGAGGTGCGCGGATTGTTAAAAACCTACGGTATCAGTGTGGTATTGGTGACCCACGATCAAGAAGAGGCGTTGAGCTTTGCCGAACGGGTTGCTGTCATGAATAGCGGCACAATTGAACAGATTGGCACACCTGAAGATGTATACCGACAACCCAAAACTGTCCATGTTGCGAATTTTTTGGGAAAAACGAACATTATTGAGACGGACATCAGAAACGGTTTCGCTGAAACACCTTTCGGTGCATTGGAGATAGATTTCCCAAACGCAACCGATGTTCTTCTCTCAATTCGTCCAGAACATATCACCATAGAGAAACATGTCTCAGATACCAGTGATGAAAACCCAGGACGCATTGCTGCTCGTGAATTCAAAGGGCATGATTTTACCTATCGCGTTGAGGTAGATGGTAAATCTTACTTTGTCCAAACTGACTATCAACGGCATTTCCAAGTGGGTGAAGCGGTTACATTGAAACCACTTGAAGCGGTTGTTATTGAAAATGAGGACTAATTCTTTTTTGGTGTTTCTATCAAATATAGCTGCGCAATTATCCCATTAAGACCTTCAATCATTTGCTCAAACGCTTCAGCAAGTCGTGTAGCCTCCTCCTTTGCTTTTGCGACATCTCCCTGTTCAATCGCATCGCGTATCCCAGGAAAAACAACAGCAGCGTAGCCAGTATTCAAACCCGGTGCATATACAAGGTGCTTAAACCATGGACGCAAAGGTAACCCTGCTTCATCTGTCAACGTTCGTTCTAATTGATACAATCGCTGATTTATTTTTTCTATTTGTTCTTTGCTACCAGACAATAAATATGTTTCAAGCTGTGCATTTAGTTTTGTCGCTGTTTGTTCCCATTCTGTAAGAAGATTGTGTAATCTATCTAATTCTATTGGCACACTGTTTTTGAACGTCTCCAATTCTAACAGTAGTGCTTTGGCATACACATCGTAATCAAAAGGCAAAATATCTGCATTTGAAAGGCGGAGCGCAATGATACCCCAAATTTGTGCCATTGCAACCTGATACTGAAATGTCGGATCACCAAAATGTTCCATCCAATAATAATTGTCCTGCATCGCATGGTAAACACCATAGGGACCGCTAAATCCCATACTCACAGCAGATATACCGGCATGTCCAACAAATGGGGAATGATCTGAACCACTACCGAGATTACCGACTCTTGGTTCTGTAGCATTGTGCCGCTTTTTCCAGTTTTCATAAACCGGTTTCAAAGTTCTCGGATCAATTACCTCCTGTGTTGCTTCACGGACTAACTGTCTGAGCGTTGGAATCGCACTTGCATAAAAATTATTCCCTGTTGCGGCTATATCCACATTCAAGTAGGCTATCGCTTTCTCCTGTAATTCCAATTTTAGTTCCTCAACCCATTCAGTAGAACCGAGGATACCAAATTCTTCTGCATCCCATGAAGCGAAAATGATTGTCCTTTTCGGACGCATGCCTTGCTTTGCTAACGCACCTAAACATCTCGCCACTTCAAGCAAGGAGGTCGTCCCACTACTCGGATCCGCCGCGCCGTAAATCCAAGCATCGTGATGGTTACCTAAAATCACCCATTGGTCAGGATACTCCGATCCTTCTAAAGTTGCAATGACATTGTAAATCGAGCGGATGCTGTGTTCACATCGCACTTTGAGATGCACCTCTGCCGGCCCAGGTCCAATATGATATGCTAACGGCAAGCCTCCTTGCCAATTTGATGGCACATTTGGTCCAGCAAGTGCTTGTAACAAATGTTTAGCATCCTTATAAGCAATCGGGACAACGGGAATTTTGGGAAGGTCAGTTGCCTCATCCATTGGAAGTCTATCCGCATCTTCAATCGCTGCCCAACCTGGTGTTAACGGGTCGCTGGCATGCTGGAAAATATATTTTACCGTGCCACGTTGAATTGCATCGGCAGAACGCCACGGACCGCGCGGGTAAACATCACCCCGCGTATAACCGTCGTCCGCTGGATCAGAGTAAAGAATCAATCCAACCGCACCGTTATCTCCTGCCAACTTTGCTTTCACGCCACGGTAACTACCACCATATCGAGCAATACAGATTTTCCCTTCTATAGAGATACCACGTTCTCTCAGCACTCGGTAATCATCGGGCAATCCTCTATTGACATAAACTAACTCTGCCGTCACATCACCGTCAGGTGAGTAGGCATTGTATCCTGGTACAATATCTGTCCGAAACGAATCTTTGTCCCATTCCCATCCCGATTCTTTGCTAACCGCTATATGTTTAGTCGGTGAGACGAGTTCAACATGCACTTCAAGCGGATGTGGAAGATACACCTGATATTCATATATCTTCACCTGCAAGCCGTAGCTTTCGTATTCACTGCGAAGATATTCTGCTACCTTACGACTATTTTCTGTTCCCGCGAGATGTGGTTCTTCTGTCAATCTCCGTAATTTTGTTCGACACATCTCTGGAGAAACCAGTTCTTTAAATGCTGCTTCTATATTTTGTTGTACCAATCCGTTTTTAGCAGTAAACCCACGAATGTCCGCGTCTGAATAAGCAAAAAGCGATGGAACCATTAACAAGCATATAAAACAACAGGCAAAATTCCATCGCGAAAGTCTAAAAAGTTTAAATTTTATGATTGTAATTGGTCTCTACCTCTTCTGCAATTTATTTCAATAATAGCATGGATTCGGATTATTTTCACTATTTTTTTAAGTCTTAATGTGTTAAAATAGTACAGAAAAAGATACGGTTTTTAGTCCATTTTTTGACATTTTCAACGCGAAATGCGAGGAAATTCTGATGGAAGCAAAAATACTAATTGTAGAGGATGAACGCGATATCGTAGAGTTGCTAAGATATAATCTGCGTGAAGCAGATTTTAAAGTTGATGCTGTTCGGAATGGTGCCGACGCGCTACAACGTGCAGTAGATAATCCGCCCGATCTCATTTTGTTAGACCTCATGCTCCCAGAAGTTGACGGATTAATTGTCTGTCGTCTCCTAAAGAACGACCCACGCACAAAAAATATTCCCATTGTAATGCTAACCGCAAAAACTGAAGAAAGCGACCGTGTAACTGGACTTGAATTAGGGGCTGATGATTATATCACAAAACCATTTAGTCCGCGCGAGGTTGTTTTACGCATCAATGCTGTGCTGCGGAGACTCAGAGCAAGTGAGCAGACTGATGAGGAAAATCAGATAGAAACGCATGGCGTAACAATTGATTTGGATCGGCATCAAGTGTTGACAGAAGTTGGCGCAATTGATCTTACTGCGACTGAGTTTAAACTTATCACGCTATTCGCCCGTTCTCCCGGACGCGTTTTTTCTCGCGATATTCTGATGGATGTTATCTGGGGACAAGAGTATTACGGCATTGACAGGACAGTTGACACACACGTCAGTCGGCTCAGACGTAAACTCGGTGATTTAGGTAAACATATTGAAACTGTGTACGGTGTTGGCTATCGGCTTAAGGAAGAGAAGCCTTGATGGTAAGTAATTCCTAAATCTATGGACAAACTCCGATAGGTGCGGGCGTATAAAGTTTTGTCAAAACCTACCCTACAAATGTAAGAGGCGCAATGAATTGCGCGACTACAAACGCCGTAAATCCAAAGAAATGGAGCCATTTTATGAATTTAAGATTAAGAGACAAAGTTGTCGTTGTGACGGGTGCCAGCCGTGGAATAGGCAGAGCCATCGCAAACGGCTTTGCCGAAGAGGGCGCACGCCTCAGCATCTGTGGTAGAGACCCAGATACCTTACAAACCGTAACCGAGGAACTCACCGCACACGGTATAAAGGTATTGTCAAAACCTACCGATGTAACTGATGCTGCTCAAGTAGATACGTTTATAACAGAAACATTGTATCGTTTCGGTAGAATTGATGTTGTCGTTAACAATGTCGGTGGAAGTCGGTGGACACCTTTAAACGAGATTTCTGATGAGGAATGGCACGAAATTATCGATCTGAATCTCGTTTCAGCAACGCGCATTAACCGACTTGTTATCCCTGCGATGCAAGAGCAGGGAGGTGGCGTGATTCTCATGATTGCCTCTATTTATGGCAGAGAAGGCGGCGGACATATTACCTACAACGCAGCAAAAGCCGCAGAAATTAGTATGGCAAAGTCGTTGGCAAAAGAACTCGCACCTGACAACATACGTGTCAATAGTATTGCACCGGGGTCTATCCTTTTTCCCGGTGGCGGTTGGGATCGTCGTATCAAAGCGGATCCTGAAGGTATGAAAGCGTTTGTTGAAAGTGAGATGCCGCTCGGCCGTTTCGGGAAACCGGAAGAGATCGCAAATGTTGCTGTTTTTCTTGCATCTGAACGCGCAAGTCTTGTTACTGGGGCATGTATCAATGTTGACGGGTGTCAGTCGCGGTCAAATATATGAGGACAATTGGCTGAATCGCAGATTATATGAATTTCGCTGATGCGGATTACTCATAATTATCGGTCGGTGCTTTCTAAACGCGCCGTTTTCTGCCTGAATGAATCAACGTCAAATACTATACGTGCATTTAGTGTTGATTCATAATCTTGAGAATCTTGGTTCAGACAATAAGTAATGTGTCAATCTCGCATTATTTTGGGATGTGGGTTATACTTAAGCATCCCATCCGCATCAGTAAACCGCAGATATAGTGCCCACGTCCAACTGTTCTGCTCAACGCTACACACAACCTCGTTCCACCCTGGTTTTAACTGACACGGAATCGTATCTGTATCTGGTGTTATACGACGGTAGATCCGTTTTTTATGGATTTCTGTTCCGTTTAGCCACACCGCAACCGTCTCATCGCTGCCTAACAGAAGAACAGTGTCCATAGTTTTTGGTGCATAGACGTAGGTAACCGCGTATCCAACCACGCCTGTGTTCATGCCGATGTTCGCGCGAAAATCCAGCATGCCGTTAGTTCTGGTATCAACTTCACGCCAGCGAATTGTTTTACCTTCAATCCCTTTGTAGGTTTTGTTCAGGTTGAGAGGATTTTCAGGTGAAATCGATGGCACAGTTGTGTTAGCGTCTGTTTTCGGAAACGGACCTAAAACCATATAATGTCGGACAAAGGGTGATGCATGTAATACTCGATAAGAATCAACACCAACTTTATGGCCTGTCGCTTGGGTTGATTTACCGACACTTCTCAAGACAATCTGATTATCTCCTTGATTCAGCGGTATAGTGCCGAATGTTACCAACGTTCCAGCAATAAGTTCCGGATGGTAGCAATCGTAAGGTTGCCCGATCTTCGTTCCGTTAACGGTGAATTCTGCATGTCCATATTCCGGTCCGCGAGTCAAGATTGCACTGATTTCATATAGGTTTTTATAGGGAATTTCAATTTTTTGATGAACTGATACGCCAGAGGCTTTGGCATTCAATGCAACATGCCCACCTTCAATATCAATTCCTGCATCACGATAGTTTTCTAACTTATACCCCTCCGATTCTTGTTTGACTAACAAGGATATTGCCGATTGTGTATCCTTTGGTGGCAATTCCCACTGTTTTTCATACCAAAATTGGGGCAGTGTATAGATATCGCGAGCTTCGTTTGTCAGATAGAGATTGTAACCTTCAAAGCAGATTGCTTCTCCAAGAAAATTGTGCCGCAAAACCCGCGGTTTACCCTGAATCATTTGCGCTAAGTCGCCATCAGTGCTGTGATATACCCAGAGAGAATTGTAGGTGCAGACAGCAAGCCGTTTCCCGTCCTGTGAGATACCTGCCCCTGTTACTAATTTCGCTTCTGTGAACTCACCGACACGTTCCAAAACCTGTTTCTTACCGGCTTTCAATGCAGGAAAACGATAAAGCACGGCTTCTGATTGTTCTTTAGAGACAATATAAGGTATGTCGTTAGCGATAAATAGACCTTCCGCATCCACATTATTATCGGGATAACGGTACGGATATTTCGCGATGACTTTTGCTTCTGTCTCAGTGTATGGGTTCGGTTCTTTCACAACAACTACATTTAAATCAAATCGCATTCTGCTATTATTGCCGATGTCGCCAATCCAGAGTTGCCCTTTGTTATCAATACCGAGTGCCTCCCAGTCGAAATTACGTGAGCCGCGTACCTTAATTTCCTTGATTAATTCACCATTCCGTTTTGTTGCGTAAATTACCGATGGGTTTCCAGAATCGTTTAGTGTCCAATAGACCCCTTCAAACTGTTTACTTGCAACAATACCAGAACTCTCACGTATATCGGGATGTATATACTTGCCGGTAGGTTGCCACGGTGGAGTACCAAATGAGGCGAGATCTTCAGCAGTAGCGATTGTGGTTGTGAGGATAAAAATAAGTGAGTAAAGTAGAAATTTCATATATCGGCAATTCCTTGAATGGTCATGATTTTAATGTCATAAAGTATAACATATCCAATCCCATCCGTCAAAACATTACAAGCAATGGGGTGTGTAAAGTTTTTGGCATGAATATCACGCTGCTTTTGTGTTTGTATACCAATAATTATTCCATGCTTCATTTT
>JAGWBU010000211.1:0-485 GCA_021295735.1 Candidatus Poribacteria bacterium
CATTTTCGTTCTACCCCACCGAATGCCGTAGGCGCATTCGGTGTTGATTCCCTACGGGATTTATCAAACTCACGTTATTATAAAGAATTAATGCATGTGATAAAATGCGTCAGAAATATAGAAAACTAAATAACCCTGGTTGGTATCAGGGTTATTTATGGTGGATTTTAGAATTAATTGGGCATTATTCGCCTGTGAATCAACGCCAAATACGCTTTTTGGTATTTGTCGGGAGGGAACTCCGATTCCCGACTGCAAACGTGTCGCGATTCGGAGATCGCTCCTACAGATGAGATGTCCAATTATTTCAATAATTCACCATAGTTTTAGGTATTTGACCCGTTTTAGCGGAAAAGTGAGGATCAGGAGATCGCGCCTACTGGTAGTAATTTATACCAATTCTAAAATAACGTGAGTTTGATAATTAGACCTAAATGTAGATGTCCGTTGGGTAGAGCGAAGCGAAACCCATAGGCGTCAATTTA
>JAGWBU010000211.1:891-5028 GCA_021295735.1 Candidatus Poribacteria bacterium
ATATTTGCTGAAAAAATCGTTATTTTGGTGTTTTTAACCCCCTAAATCCCCCTTATCAGAGAGACTTTAAGAGGAAATGGGGAAGTTCTAACTATTTATCAAACTCACGTTAAAATAGGTACTAAAGTGAGGACACAGCACAATGAAAAACCGTATCCTAATTGGCTGCCTATTGCTATTATCTATACTCAGTGTCCTGTTTCAATATCACTTCCGTGTAGAAGCGGATTTACGTGGCGAACAAGACGTAACTGATACTCTTTTTTCTCATGACCTGTTTAATCAGGTGTTGCAAGAACACGTTGATAAGGGAAAAGTTGATTACGCCAAACTCAAAGCGAACCCAGAGAAATTGGAAAAGTATTTGGATCTGTTGGCAGTGGCAAAACCAGCAGAAATGCCTTACAACACCCAATTGGCTTTTTGGATAAATACATACAATGCACTTATCATTAAAGGCGTTATTGACCACTATCCGACAAAGAGTGTGAAAAAGGTGAAGTGGTTCAATGGGTTCTTCTCACGACTAAAGTTTCAGGTAGCAGGCGAAAAATACTCCCTCAATCAAATTGAACACGACATCATCCGCACCGAATTTGTTGAACCGCGCGTTCATTTTGCGCTCGTATGTGCGTCAAAAAGTTGCCCACCTTTAGAAAACATCGTATATTTACCTGAAACAATTGAGGAGCAATTGGATGCTGTTACACTCAAATTTGTTACCGATCCAGAGAAGGTTCGATTAGACAGAGTGAAACGCCGAGTCTATCTTTCAAAAATCTTCAAATGGTATAAGAAAGATTTTACGGAAGGCTACGATGGTGTCCCAGATTTTCTCGCCGATTACCTACCTTCTGAAGACGCGGATTTTGTGTTAGCGAAAGATGTCAAGTTTCACTATTTAGGCTACGATTGGACACTGAACGATAAAAAATGAAAGGGGAAATGTTGGTTATCCTCGGAAGCCGACGTAGAAATAATATGATAAATACCGCTGTTATTGGTTATGGATATGCCGGACGGGCATTTCATTCCTATCTTGTAGGTTTAGCAGATGGGTTAAATCTATATGCGATTGCAACGCGGAATGACGAACGTCGTGAAACCGCACGCGAAGCTTATCCAAAAGCACAAATCTATCAAACAATAGATGAAGTTATTGCTGATGATAACGTTGACCTCGTTGTTTTAGCCACACCGCACGATACACATGCAGAATTGGCTATTAAAGCGATGGATGCTGGAAAAAACCTCGTCACAGACAAAATCATGGCGATGAACACCGCTGAAGCAGATGCGATGATTGCTGCAAGTGAACGCAACAACGTCATGCTCAGCGTTTTTCACAACAGGCGATGGGATTGGGATTATCTCACCGTCAAAAAGGTTATCGCCGATGGTTTGTTGGGAACACCCTACCTTTTTCAAGTAGCGATTATGCGTTACGGGGCACCCGGTGGATGGCGAGGCGTTAAAAGTCAAAGTGGGGGTATCCTTTACGATTGGCCTGCACACTTCGTGGATCAGGCACTGCAATTTGGAGAGGCACCCGTTGAATCAGTCTTTTGTGATATTCACTACAATACAAAATGGGATACCGATATTGGTAACTATGCGAACCTTATCATTAAGTTTCAGAACGATGTGCGGTATCAAATTGAGATTGGCAACCTTTCTAAAGCGGAAAAACCGCGTTGGTATGTTGTGGGTGATGAAGGCGGTTTAATCAAATACGGTTTGGATCCACAGGAAGGACCAATGCGTGATGGTAACATTGATGCAGCTGAACAGGACCCCGCGAACTATGCGAAAGTCTGGACAGCGGCTGGTGGCGAAAATCGTGAACTTGTTATTGAGAGTGTGCGCGGCACATGGAAATCTTACTATCAGAACATTGCGGATGTGCTAAACAAAGGTGCGGAATTGGTCGTTAAACCTGAAGAAATGCGTAAAGTTATGCAGGTGTATGATGCAGCGATGCAATCCGCGGAAACGGGACAGACGGTGAAAATAGGATAAATAAGACATTTTGTTTCTAACATTTGATTTTAGTGTATACTCTACATTCCAAATTGTTCAAATTATTGACAGCAGTGTTCATATTTTAACCAATTTCTGTATAATTTCCGTGAATTAGAACTACCACACGCGTTTAGTCTTGGCATCATATTTGCTTAAACATTACTATAACCCAAGTTGCTACGGACAAGATTTTAGACATGCAGACAACATGTTTTATAGAGAATTATGCATTTTTGCAAGATTTCGTAGCGCAAACTGTCAGTTTGCGCCTTCACAAGCACAATCTAACAGATTATGCCACCTATTTCGCAAATGCTCTTGTAGGAGGGGTTTCTAACCCCGCCAAATGCCAAACGCGCATTTGGTGTTGATTTGCCTTGTTTTTTCAGTAAAAAGCAGTGTTTGCTAACTTGAAATCTTGTCCGTAGCAACTTAGGTTATAGTAAAATATAAGAATAAGTAGACATTTCTTTTCAATTACTGCGTTTGTAGTCGCGCAATTTATTGCGCCTCTTTCTTCCTGTAGGAGCGACCTCCTGGTCGCGACTTTATAGTAAAAGCAATAGGTGCTTTGTCAACGCGCCGAGTGAAAGTGTGTCATTATTTGAAAATCTACTATAAACAACTTTTTAGGAGAAAAAGATGAAAATGAAAAACATGATTGGGTTAATGTTGGTGTTGATTATGGGCAGTATCACCGTCCACATCAGCGCACACCCAAACCACGTAACAGATGCAACTAAATATGACGAATTAAACAAACGCGTCATCGCAAGTATTGACAAAGGATTAGGGTGGCTAAAGACACAGCAAAGAGAAGATGGACTCTTTGAGGGTAGTCCTGGAGAAGGGCATCCTGGAATAACCGCCCTTGCAATTACGGCTTTCTTGCGGCATCCGCAGAAAAAATATTCAGATGAAAAACATCCGTTTATTCAGAAAGCGATCCAGCGGTTAATTGAAATGCAACATGAGAATGGTGCTATTTACGATGTGAGCAAGCAACCCGCACTACCCAATTACACTACTTCTATATCTGTGATGGCACTTTCTTCAACCGACAACCCAAAGAAATATGAAGACGTTATCAAAAAAGCACAAGGTTTTATAAAAAGTCTCCAAATTCAAGATGAAGAAAGCGTATATTACGGTGGTATCGGCTACGGAAGCCGCGAATCTGTCCACGATCTTTCTAATCTTAACCTTGCTATCCAGGCATTAAAAGAGAGCGGTTCTGATGATGATGAAGTCTGGAACAAAGCGATAAAATTTCTTGAACGTACCCAAAACCGTAGTGAGAGTAACGATCAGAAGTGGGCAGGTAACGATGGTGGATTTATCTATTCCCCCGATGGTGAAAGTAAAGCAGGTAAGGATGAAGCCGGTAGTCCGCGATCCTATGCCAGTATGACGTATGCCGGGTTGTTGAGTTTTATCTACGCAAAAATTGATAAAAATGACGAACGCGTGAAATCTGCTGTTCAGTGGATAGGAAAACACTTCACGGTTGAAGAAAACTACGGCATGGGTGCCCAAGGTCTATACTATAACTATCATACGATGGCAAAAGCGTTGCGTCTATACGGAAAAGCAATCATTATTGACGCAAAGGGCGTTTCACACGATTGGTACCAAGAACTTGCTGAAAAATTACTTGAGGTCCAAAAACCTGAAGGATTCTGGATAAATGAGAACAGCCGCTGGATGGAAGCACTCCCTGTGTTAGCAACCAGTTATGCAATTCTCTCGCTTGATACTGCTTACCCGAAACAGAAATAAGAATCTGTTTCACCTCACAAGGCGGATTCCATATCCGCCTTTTCCATTCCCACCAAATTCTATATTCCTATATCTTACTAAAGTAACGTGAGTTCAATAAAGGATTTCAATAGAATGTTGTGTTTCGCTGATGTGCGATGCAATGTAGTAGGCACACGCCGTGTACCGTAACCTCTTCGCTTGCGGACGGCAAGCGGCGCGTGCCTACTACTTTTAAGCATATATTTGACATTGAATTATTTATGCACACCCCTCATTTAACACTCCCCCGTCAAATCCCCATGCTTTAGCTTGTGGGATGTAGACGGCTAAGTGGTTGGTAGCAAAAATAAACTT
>JAGWBU010000211.1:5355-5665 GCA_021295735.1 Candidatus Poribacteria bacterium
AGTTTGAAAAGTCGTTTGCCCTCTCTTTGGACACGGAGCAAGTTTGTGAGTTCCTGTGGTGGTGTAACACTTCAAGTGAAAAAGACTATATTGAAGGTCAAAGCGGACAATGAGAAAAGCGGACAAGTTCAAACTTCAAAATCAATCTAACACAATCAAACTCGGCAACATGCTTGACGATATGTGGGAAATCCACGTGCATATCATGCTATTGGCTCGTAGGTATTACCGTATATTTGGAAAGAACCTATCCGCGTATCGTATAAACGCACATGTTGCGAAACTCAAAAAGCGGACAAAACCGCATTGG
>JAGWBU010000212.1 GCA_021295735.1 Candidatus Poribacteria bacterium
GATGTCCATCACATTGTTAGCCGTGGACATCCCACAAGCTAAAGCATGGGGATTTGACGGGGGAGTGTTAAAAAGAAGATTTAATCTGTCCCCACTGGATAGCAAGTTTACCTTGGGGTTGCACAGGAAGACCTTCTGCAGCAAAAAGCTGCTCAACTTCCTTTTCAGAAAGTGCCCTATTGTAAATTACAACCTCATCAATAATTCCTATGAAGCCCCCATCCTTCTGAGCACTGCCAATCTCAGTTTCTGTGCCACCTGTTGACATCGGACCGTTGAAATTACCTTCCTTCGCTAATTTGCCATCAAGGTACAGAAATTTCTGCTTTCCGTCAACGACTCCAACAAGATGATGCCATTCACCTTTTGGCTGGGCAGCAACGCCAAATCCACCATCGCCTTGCCAAGCCGGTTGCGTAATAAATTCTAATTCGCTTGCTGCATTTCTACCATCAAACCGTAGTGCCCAACCGTCTACATCGCGTTGCGCAACAATCGTTCCGCAGCATACACCGGGAACAGCACCGTCTACAGGAGAATCGCTATCACCATTTATCCACGCAGCAACAGTCATTGCCTCCTTACCATTGAAATTCAACGAATCTGTACCAGGAATATGGACAAAGTTGTCACTATCAAATTCAAGACCCTTGCCAACTTTACCAGCAACAGACTTAGGATTTCCGTCAAGTGTACCGTCGTTTTCACCCAACACATCTTGAACAGTGTTGCCATTAATTGTCCCATCGTCAAATGGCCAGTACCCCACGACACCATCTTCAGGAAATTGTGCATTAACGGAAAGAACAGTGAGAAATAGCGCGCAAATACTTAAGGTTAGGATGAATATCATTTTTTCATACATAGATTATCTCCTTATTGATGAAAAGTGTCCAACGTATCGTTCTGGTAATGAAGTTCCAATGTTCTCTTGATTATACCGTAGAAGGATTTATGAGTCAATCATTTTAATATGGAGTAGGACTATTTATTTTCTCTTTTGAACATTTACATTGATACACAGCGAAAAGCCTTAATAATAATGATTAAGACTTTTGAAGAATAAAATGTCCTGATGTGGTTATTAATTGATTGACAATTTTAGACAAAAACAATAAAATATACCAATCCTTTGCATATTGGAGGTGGACAATGGACAAATTCCCGATTGTTGATACACATGTTCATCTATGGCACCCGAAGCAGCTAAGATACCCTTGGCTAAAGCAAGTTCCAAGATTAAATAAACCGTATCTTCTGAATGATTATTCTACCGCGCATGAGAATCTGGAAATAGAATCTATTGTTTTTGTCCAATGTGATACGCATCCGGATGATGGGCTGAAAGAGACTGCTTGGGTTACCTCACTTGCAGCTGTAGAGCCACGCATTCGTGGTATTGTAGCATGGGCACCTCTTGAAGAAGGCAAACAAGTAGCACCCTTTGTGGAAAAATTGGCTGAAGATACGCTTGTAAAAGGTATTCGTCGTCTCATTCAAGGGGAAAATGTTGATTTTTGTATCCAACCCAACTTCATAAATGGAGTCAAAACGCTTGCGCGCTACGGATTGAGTTTCGATATATGTATCTTTCACCCGCAACTGGCTAATGCAATTCGGCTTGTAGAGCAGTGTCCAAATATCCAATTTATTTTAGATCATATCGGCAAACCCGATATCAAGAATCAGCTGTTTGAACCCTGGAAACAGGAGATTAAGACTCTTGCGGATTTCCCGAACGTCTATTGTAAAATATCCGGGTTGGTAACAGAGGCGGATCATGAGAACTGGACTGCTGCAGACCTGCAGCCTTATATTGAACACGTTATTGAATGTTTTGGATTTGACCGTGTTATTTATGGGAGCGATTGGCCAGTCTCAACACTTGCATCGGATTATCCACGTTGGGTGCAAACACTGCAGGAAGCGGTTTCAGGGTGTACCCCTGAAGAGCTAAAAAAACTCTTTCACGACAACGCAATCAAATTTTACAGACTTCATTCATAAGGTAAAGACCAAATAGGCTAAGGATGTCCCTTCATACTACTGCTTTGTCAACATATTATTGTTCGTCACGATTCGGAGATCGTTCCTACCGATGGAACGCTTATGGTAGGAGGGAACTCCGATTCCCGACTACTTTCAAGACCCATCAATTATCACTTGACGAGGCACTACCGCTGTTTTATTTATTTGAGGGGTGTGCATAAATATTGGCGCATAAACACAGACAGGGACAGACGCCAGGTACCGCTTGATTTATAGAAATGCGTTTGCAGTCGCGCAATTCATTGCCAAATCAACGCAGCATGCGCCAAATCAAGAAATCAACGGTATGAACCATGGCGAATGCCATACGGGGAATGCCAGCAGGCATTCATACCGTTGATTTG
>JAGWBU010000081.1:0-355 GCA_021295735.1 Candidatus Poribacteria bacterium
GTTCTATCTCCGCAATATTCAACCAACTCCCATGCTTAGGCGTGTGCACTATTTCCAAACGGGAACACAATCTTTCTGCTTTCTTCGCCCCAAATGTTTTGGACAACGACGAAAGGCTATGCGTATTCAGCTTATCACAGACTAAAATCACACGCTTTGCTAACGGATACACCTCATCCAATAAGACCCGGACTTCCTCCACCCAATCCGCTGCTGTCCGACGCTCCCGAACAGACACACGCCGCCACCCCGCAAGTGCCGCTGTGAAAATGAAAAGTTGTGCCGTGCCATTGCGTTTATATTCATTATCCACACGCTTGACCTGCCCCGGTTTAGCGGGATGTGGATCACGGAT
>JAGWBU010000081.1:447-13596 GCA_021295735.1 Candidatus Poribacteria bacterium
AGCATCTTCTTCAGGGGGGATCACCCATTGATCCACAAGATGCGGTTTTAGGGCGTTTTTTTGAGTGTTTGACGCACCGTTTCGGGGCTAATACTTTCAACGATTTTAAGCCGCACTAACTCCGAAGCAAGAAGACGCAAAGACCATCTGCCAAAACCCTCAGGCGGTTCACTGCAACTGAGTGCGATCAGCCGCGCCTCAGCCGCGCCATCAAGTTTACGAGGACACGGAGGGGTTTGACGACGAACACGACCCAACGCACCAGATAAACCCTTCTGGACAAAACGACGACGCACATTATAGACTGTCTTCGGATCACACGCAAAGGCTTCAGATATTTGCTTATCAGTCCAACCGGGACCCTTTGTATCCGCTTTCAATAAGATATTCGCATGTTTTATCTTATATGCTTTATTTGTGCCTGTATTTACATAAGACTTTAATATTTCTTATTCAAGACTTTATTCCTCCATAAATAAGTGAGGAATAGTCTAAAATAAATAAAAAGGATTGTCAAGTTTCAAGAAAAAACACATGTAAATTTACGATGGACAGACCACTAGAGCGAAGATGCCGGTTCATAATCTACCAACAAACATATTGCTCCGCTAGAGCAAAGCGGGTTGCCGTTTTGTCCTTTGTGCCTTGATTGGGTAACATAATGGTAACCCAATTTCTTATTATCGAACTCACGTTTGAAAAATTGTCCAAAGTTTAACTTCAATTATCTAATCTGATTTAAACCTTATATAACGTGCGTTCGGTTAACGTGAGTTCGGTTTAAGAATTTTGAATCAGAAAACGAATTGCGAGTCCCCTATAAGGGATTTAGAGGTTTCTTCAAAGCAAAACCATTTTTTGGTCAATATTCTCACATATAGTTCACATTGAATGTAATATCTCTGATTTTGCTTTTTCTACCTCTGATTTTTTAAATGTCCCCAGGCTACCGGCAACTTGCCGTATGAGGATACATCTAAATATGCTGATTCACTTGCTAACCAATTTATAACATTTTCTGTGAGTTGTTCTAACTGGTCAATACTTTTGTTATTCGCATGGTAATTTGGAAGCCGCCAATTCATATTAAACACTTTGCCGTCTCCTGCTTCCCAATAACCGAAAGCTGCAACCTTATCGCCCCAATCGTTCGCTGGAGGCCCCCAAGTGTTCGCGAGCGTAATAAAATTTTTCCAAAGATCGTAGTAGTCACCGCTTTTTGGAAACCCAGTTGAATTAACCTGAATCCTATCACCAACTTCGGGGGTATCACCATCAATATTTTTTAGTTCTTTAACCAAGTCATGGTCAAGTGTTTCCTGGAGCACGGTAATGCCTACATTTTGTCCATCATCTGCTTCGGGACCGAATTGACGTGCTTCAGCATCCTCCAATCCCATCGGTGTAGCATATCGGATAGCCCAACCTGTCAAAAGGACAGCACCACCACTTTCTGCGTAGTCCAAGAACGCGTCAATTTCTGCATTGGACAATGCTCCAGGGTCGGTATCCCCTTCGTGCCACCATACAACGGCAAACTTTTTGAATTTATCACTCTTTATGTCACCTTTTCCCAATACCGTTGTACTAAATGTGGCTTTAGCAAATTCCAGTGCAGGTTTCGTAAATGGACCGTTATCACCCAGATAGAGAAAACCTACCTCAATTGCAGCATTTCCTATATTTAAACCACATATTAGCATAAAAGTCAAGCAAAATACAAATTTTCGGGACATTTTTCCTCCTAATTACGACAAACTTTCGTTTGTTTCATCTGGGAGATTCTCATTTCGGATTGAAATGTGCAGAATGTCGTGTAGCATTCTGCATGTTAGGTTATTCAGACACTACTAAAAAAAGCGCAACCACCGCAACTACAAAACTCGAAATTGCCAAAATAGTTCCAACTGTGTCGTTATTTGATGGGTAGTGCGAAGATGTTTCAGATGATGAAGGTAGAATAACTTTATTAATAGACGAGGAACTTGTAGAAACCGTTGTCCGAACTTTACGAACAAGCCGCATCTCCATGATGCCGGTATTCGGGTTTTCTACCAACTTCCATTCTTCCACAGTTGTATCTGATCCAACTATTGGTCCTTGTTCCGTAGAAATTGTATGTGTTGCCCCTGAACAACCGTAAAGGAATATTAAGGCAAAAACAATACCTATGCAATAACAAACTGATAAAACGCTACTGTGTCTGATCTTTTTCATGTTATTACTCCCGTTTCGAATTGCTTCTCGCAAAATGTTGTTGGTATATCACAATATATCAAGAATGTTTCAAAGAGAATTGGTTCATATTATTAATTATCACACTTTATACGAAAATGGGCAACTAATTTCTGAGATAGACTCTATTACATCGGTCCTACGCGTTCAGGGCCCCTGTCTATAGCAAACATAGACGCATCAAAATTTCTTTTTAACAAATCTAATTTAGTCTTTTGCTTTTCTTGTGTGTGCCAAAGATTGTTGAACTCATCAGGGTCATCAACTAAATCGTAAAGTTCTCCTGCTTCATGTCCGTGATAAACTATTAACTTATAACGCTTATCTCGGTACATTGTTGCGAATGTCCGGTCACGCATACCAAGTGCATCGTAATATTCACATCGGACGAAGTCCCGATGCTGGTTTGCATCTGATTCGCCTCGGAGGATAGATAATAATGATCGTCCGTGCATCTGCTCAGGAACAGGCAAGCCCGCTAATTCCAACAGTGTCGGAACTTTGTCAACAAGTTCAACGAGCGCATCACTTTTTAAACCGCTTTCAAAATGCCCTTGCCACGAGAAAATCAACGGCACTCTGACCAATCCTTCATAAAACCGACATCCTTTTTGTATCAGTCCGTGATCGCCAAGCATCTCGCCATGGTCGCTTGTGAAGATGATAACGGTGTTTTCACGTTGTCCTGTTTCGTTGAGCACTTCCAGAATTCGACCTAACTGATCGTCAATCAGTTTTATCATTGCATAATATGCGGCTTTAAGCGTCTTAGCATCCCTTTCACCCACAATCTCAACTTTGGTTTTACTGCGCGGTGATTGCGCTAAGATCGGATTCCGAATGTCCAATTCATCTGGTGTTTGGACTTTCGACTGAAAATCAATCTGACGCAACTTGTGCTGCTGTTCTAAATCACTCTCCTTAAAAAGCGGTTCGGGCATATCCGTTGGATTAAACTGTTCCCTATATGATTGCGGCGGATTAAACGGTGGATGCGGGTCATAGATATTGACACTCGTAAGCCAAGGTCCGTCCCGTTCTTCGCGAATGAATTCAATCGTCTTTTCTGCACACCAAGTCGTTTGGTGTAATTCTGCTGGCACTCCTTCAGGGTTTTTAGTCAACTCACCGAGTATATATCCTTTTGAACGAACCCAATCCGCGTAATCGTGACCTTCCTTCCAATCATCTCGTGGTGCATGGCTATATTGCCAATAGCGATAGCCATCGTTGGCACGTGGTTCTATTCGCCGAAAAGCACTTGCGAGATGTAGTTTTCCAATTAACCCACAATCGTAACCGATGTCTGCAAGTGTGCGCGTTATAAGCGGATATGTCTCTGGAAAATAGTCGTTGCCGTTACCACTAACATGTGTAGCACTCGGATACATGCCTGTCAAAAAACTTGCACGACTCGGTGTGCATATAGGGCTTTGACAATAAGCGTGTGTAAATGCTACGCCATCTGCAACCAAACTATCAATGTTTGGTGTAGATACATACGGATTTCCGAGTGCTCCTATCGTGTCGTAACGCTGTTGGTCTGTGCAAATCCATAGGATATTCGGAGTTTCAACAGACATCTTTTCTTTCATTTACTTAGCAGTCGCAGTAAATCCTGCAGTTTTAATTACGTCCGCGAGTTCGTCAACCTTAACACTGTTTTTCCGAACCTTAATAATTGCTTGGTCGGGTAAAGAAACTTCAGCGCTAATAACGTTTTGGTGCTTTGTAAGTGCATCCTGCACTTTTGCAACGCAAGCTCCTCACGTCATACCTGTTACTGTTAAAGTTACATCCTCGCTTGCAGTCGTTTCAATTGGCACGGACATGAAGATGTTCAATTGCTTGCCAGAATTTGCGCCAAATATACGGATTTTTCCGTCGAAACCACCCGTGGCGAGTTGCGTGCCATCGGGGTGAAATGCAAGTGCAAAAACGCCAACGGTGTCTCCTTGCATAGATAAAAGCCGTTTTCCATCTACTACGTTATAAATTCGTGCTTCCCCTGAAGAACTACCGACAGCAAATTTGCTCCCATCTACTGAAAACGCTACTGCATCAATTGAACCCGACTGCGCTTCATAAGCCTTGATGAGATTGAAATCTGTGTTGCCAACGTCCCTACGGGTTTGACGGAACATTCTGTAAAGTCGCGGAATGCGATCTTCTCCCACGCTCAAAACTTGGTCAGCCTTCGGGTGCCGCGCAATAGCGTTAATTTCTCCGTAACCTTTGTTGCTTGAGTTAACATCATCTACAAACGAACCCGTATCTACTTCAACCAATTTGAGTGCTGTATCACGACTGCAACTGACAAAATGCGAACCGTCAGTAGAAAAAACTGTGCCAAAAACCCAGTCGCCATGATTGTCAAATCGGACAAGTTCTTTTTCATCTGTGATAGAGATTACGCGCACCGTTTTATCTGAGGTTCCAAAAGCAATACGACTGGCATCAGGTGAGAAAGAGAGTCCATAGATCGTATCATAAGTGGAACGAATAGATTTGATAAGTTTATTTGTAGCAGTGTCCCACAACTGAACCTCGCCAAATTGTGCGGGGGAACCGCCTGCTATACCAAGTATTTTTCCACCATCAGCATATATAATAGATTGAATACGACGCGCTTTTCCAACCAATCGTGCTTTGAGTTCAAAACTCTTTGAGTCATACAGCAAAACCTCATTAACACCGGACACTGCAAGTGTGCTTCCATCGGGAGAGTAAGCCATAGCAGAAACTACGGGAGGCACTGTATAACTTGGATATTCTCCGTTTGTTTCGTCTGCTTCTGCAGGTGTATCGTCTTTTGCACCTTCAAGAATCCAACGTGTGAATAGGTTAATTTCTTCGGCGGTGAGCGGTTCTTGGTTCTGCGGCATTGCAGGCGGGTCACCCGAAATTAGTTCAATAATGAGACTCTCATCCGGTTTGCCAGGGATGATTGCTTCTCCTGCCATTCCACCTCGCTTGAGTTCAGCATAAGATGTCACTATCAGGTCAGCATTTGGATCACCGGGATGATGGCATCCTTGACAACTCCGTTTGAGGATCGGGACAATCTGTTTGTGGTAACTCACTGGTTCTTTTTCCCCATGATTGTCTGCCGCTGCAAACGGACTCCACACAACAGAATAGATCAGAAAAATCGAGAAAATACATATAAACTTTAATATTGATATTTTCATGCTTGTTGAAAATCCTCTCTCGTTATGGCACGTAATTTTAGTACAATCTACAATGCAATGATATTTTAATAGATTTGTAGTAATTATATCACAATTTAATAATAAAATTCAAGAAAACATTAAACATCATTCAGAATCTCGGATTACACGAATTTTGATAAGTGCTTCTTACAATGTAAGGAGGTGCCATAAATGATACTGTTACAAACGCCACAAATACAGAGAAACGTACAAGTGTTTTAGTTTTATTATTGTTTAACATCTTTGTAACATTTGTATCAAGAGTAACGTAATTTTGTTAAACTTGCAATTTTGAAATCTATGACGATAATTTTTTATATTATCATTCAAATTAAGGCATAGAAGGGGTTGATGGAATGGATAGACAATTTTTTAAGTTGAGTTTGTGTTTTTTGGTACTACTGCTTATAGTTACTGGTGGGTGTAAAAAAGAAAGAACAGAAGATGTCGCAAATGCCAAACCTACGATTGAGAAAAAACTTAACGTCGTCGCGACGATTAGTATGATTACCGATATTGTCAATAACGTTGGCGGCGATAGGATTGATGTCACTGGGATTATCGGTGAAGGGATTGACCCGCATCTTTATAAACCGACTGCGAGAGATACTAAACGACTAACTGAAGCAGATATTATTTTTTACAACGGCTTGCATCTTGAAGTTAGAATTACGGGGACCGTCTTTGATAAAATGAAGGATAAAACGAAAACTGTCGCCGTCACGGATGGGATTGATCGTTCACGGCTTCGGATAGCGTCTGAATTTATGGGAGGTTATGACCCGCATGCATGGCATGATGTGTCGCTCTGGATGAAGGCAACTGAGAGAGTTCGCGACACATTGGCTCATACAGACCCTATAAATGCCGAATATTATCACGCTAACGCGAAGAATTACTTGGCAATGTTGCAAACGCTGCATGAAGATATGCAAAAGCTTGCCGCACAGATACCTGCGAAACGTCGGGTTCTCGTCACGACGCACGATGCGTTTGGCTACCTTGGAAAGGCATACGGTTTTGAGGTGCGCGGACTATTAGGTATAAATACAGAAGACGAGGCAGGCATCGCTGATGTTAGAGATCTTGCTGCATTTATTATTGAATATAGAATTCCGACTATGTTCGTTGATACCTCATCCCCGCGTCGGGGAATCATGTCGGTTCAGGCTGCCGTTCGCGCGAACGGCTACAATGTCAAAATTGGTGGTGGTCTTTTTGCTGATGCGATGGGAACACCCGGAACTCCTGAAGGGACATATATCGGGATGATGCGTTACAACATTGATACTATTGTAAATTCGCTTCAGACGGAGTTGGCTTATCAGGAATAATGAGCGTGTGATAGTAGTAGGTTATTGATAACACATCGTTGGCTGTAAGGCGGGGTCTTTGTGCCTCGCCTTTTTGATTTAACATACACGTGTTTGAAGTCGTGCAATTCATTGTATTCTTAAACCCGTTACGGCACGCGGAGCGTGCCTGCTACTTTATAAAGGCAATATCTCTGGTTTTTCGTTGACACACTTAAGAAAAATGTTGACACACTTAAGAAAAATAAGATATACTGCATTTATGTAAAGAGACATTTTCAAGCGAAGCCACTATTATTATGGAGGAATTTTTTTAATGACAACATGGTTTAAACGTAACTGGCAGATTTCATTTATTGGCTCTTTGATTTTAGCCCTACTCATTATTACTTTTACACAAAAAACTGAATCACAAGATACTGCGGCAACATACGAAATAGACGCAGTGCATTCAGCAGTTATTTTCCGCGCAAAACACATGGGAGTTACTTATAATTACGGTCGATTCAATGAATTCTCAGGGTCAATTATGATGGACGAAACTGACGTTTCCAAGAGTAAAGTTGAATTAGAAGTGAAAACTGCAAGCGTTGATACCGCCAACGGAAAACGCGACCAACACCTCAGAAGCCCTGACTTCTTCAATGCCAAGCAATTCCCTGTAATCACATTTAAAAGCACAAAGGTGAGTGCAAAGGCAGGACAAGAAAACATGCTGGAGGTAACAGGTGACTTCGCAATGCACGGTGTGCAGAAATCTATTACTGTTGATGTTGAAATTACGGGAAAAGGAAAATCCCCGCAAGGTGGAGAATTAATCGGATTTGAAACAACGTTTGTAATTAAACGGAGCGAATTCGGTATGAATTACGGCATGCAAGGCGTTAGTGACGACATCCGCATTACAGTAAGTATTGAAGCAGGAAAAAAATAGACATCACAGAAAATGATAAGTCCAAATATAAAGCGGGGCTTAAGCAGTGCTAACTTTGAGTCAGTTGTTTTTCAGTTTGCTTTTGCCTGCTATTGTCTGTGGAGGGATTTATACTGTCGTAGTATACATAAGGGCACACGATGGAGAAAAAACTTCTCTGCTCTGGTTAACTGCCGTTGCTATCGGAATAGGATACATCGTCGGTTACCTCGGCATAGAAAGAAAACTAACCTTTTTACCAATAGAAAGTATACATTGGCTTTTCTACTTCACGCTTTTTGCACTTTTCAGCAGTACTTATTGGGACTTTTCCGGTTGGCGACGATTGATATCACAACTCATCTATTCGGTTGCTTTACCACGTATACTATTAAATTCATACTTTCAGTATACTTGGGGCACACTTGAAGGTATCATCTGGTGGGCCTGTTTAAGTATTGGAATTTTTATTTTTTGGAATATAGTTAAACAGAGTTTTTCTGCGATACCATCATCTAATACCTCCATCCCGTTTGTCTATTTTGGGATTTCAGGCGGAACTGCTTTGATTATCGCACTTTCGGGGAGTGTGCGAATTGCACAACATGCTGGAACATTAACGGTTCTTTTCGCAGCAATCTGGATTATTACTATTGTTCTGCAACGCAACCTGAAATCCGATAGCAACTCACACGTTTTCTCGATCAGTGCTTCCCCGGTAGTAACTTTTCTTTTTATTGGTATCTGGATGAATGGGTATTTTTACGCGGAGGCACCATCGGTCAGTATTATTCTATTAGCAATTTCGCCTTTCTTGGCACAGGTCAGACAGATACAAGCAATTCAGAAGTTAGGAGATCGAAAATCAATATTTGTACAAGTTGGACTCATAGCACTATGTGTAAGTATAGCCATAATTATTGCAGTGGTCCGCTCAGGTTTTTTCGGTGAAGAGGCATATTAAACATACAATCGGAGGAAAATCAGAATGCAACTCAAGCATCACAATATTTCAGGTAGAAATAAGCAATTTCTTGTCGCTTCATATACCATCACCTTAATCCTTGCAGCTATGCTCTTTATAAACGGTTGTGTTAAGATGGAAGCGACTCGTAAAGCGGATTGGGAGACAAACTTCACCGACCTACATTTTGTTAACGCAAAACAGGGATGGATTGTTGGACTTGAAGGCTTAATTATCCATACAGCAGATGGTGGGAAAACGTGGCAGAAGCAGGAAGTAAATACTACAGGCGATTTCAAGGCGGTCTATTTTGCTAACAACCGATACGGATGGGCAGTTGGTGATAAAGGTTTAATTGCCACAACCGATGATAGTGGTAGACACTGGTACTTGCAAAAAAGTGGTACTTTAGCAATGCTGCGTGATGTCTATTTTGCTAATGCCAAAGAAGGGTGGATTGTTGGTGAAGATACTGATGTTCTCTATACAAAAAACGGTGGTAAATCATGGAATCGGTATGAACATGTAAGTGAATTTCCTCTTAACGGCGTTTGGTTTGTAGACGATGACAGAGGATGGGCAGTCGGAACGTATGATAGGATTTTTCATACCAAAACCAGTGGTGAATCGTGGCAGGAACAGAGTAATCGCTTTGAAGGTGAACGCGACCGAATGATTAACGACAACAAGCAGGTTTTCTTTATCAGCGATAACGAAGGTTGGATTGCTGGGAGTGATGGTTCAATTTTCCATACAACAACCGGCGGCGTAAATTGGGAACGTCAAGATAGCCGTATTCCACTAATTAATGGACACGTCCGTGATACAATTAATAGTATCCATTTTGCAGATGAAAACTACGGAATTGCCGTAGCAGATGTCGGTTTCATCACCCGAACAGAAGATGGCGGCGATAATTGGCAACTGATGGAGAGCGGCACGGAAAATAATTTGACCGGTGTCCAATTCACTACTCGGAAAGAGGCTTGGGCAATCGGATGGTCGGGCACTATTATGCGCACGATAAATGCTGGCACAACATGGGAGATGGTTAGCGGCACGACAGCCAACGACTTGCAAAATGTGCAGTTTACTGATGCTAACCGTGCCATCGCAGTCGGCAAGCGTGGGACGATGGCTATAACCAACGACGGTGGACAAACTTGGAACGAACTGGACACAGATATCTGGGACGGAATTTGGAACATATATTTTGCGACTGACAAGCACGGATGGGCGGTTGGTGAACGCGGACTTATCGTTCATACAAATGATGCCGGTGCCAACTGGGAACAGCAGCGCGCTCCTTCAGCATTTACACTTCGCTCTGTCTATTTTATTAACGCCAAAGTAGGGTGGATTGTCGGAGACCTCGGCACAATCTTACACACAATTGATGGCGGAAAAAGTTGGCTCCCACAAATCCCTATCGGCGATTTCCACTCACTCATGCTAAAAGGTATATATTTTCTTGATGAAAAGACTGGGTGGGCAATCGGATGGCCGGGTATCTGTATAGCGACACAAGATGGCGGTTTGACATGGAAGCAGCAGTCTACAGATACCTTCAACGAACTTTACGGTGTTTATTTCGTTGATGAAAACATCGGATGGATTGTCGGGCAGTTTGGTGAGATTTTACATACTAAAGATGGTGGAAAGAATTGGAATGTGCAACGTAGCGGAACACAAGAGAATTTAAATAAACTTTATTTTGCTGATGCACAACACGGCTTAATCGTGGGCGATAATGGCGTTATGCTTACTACTATCAACGGCGGAAAAAAATGGGAACTCCAAGAAAGCGGCACCGAAAATGATCTCTACGGATTGGCACTTTCACCCGATGGTGTTGTCGCTGTCGGTAAAGGTGGGATTGCGATGCGTTACTCAGTTGAAAATGCTCAGCTTCCTGCAAAACTACCGCCTGTTGCTGAAGAGCCAGAGGTCGTAGTCGTTGAAGAGGAGAGACCCGTTGAACCTGTCGTCTATCATTGGGATATTATCCGTCAGGCAACATGGCGAACAGATTTTGCTGACACGCATTTTGTGGATGCCGAAAACGGATGGGCAGTTGGCTCCGGTGGGGCAATTGCGCGTACAACAGATGGTGGGAAAACATGGCTTCCACAACATAGTGGCGTAGATGAGAACTTGCGAGAAGTTGAATTTACAGACGAAAAACATGGACGAATTCTTGGGGCAAACGTCCTACTTCAAACAGAAAATGGTGGTGAAACGTGGCAACCTATTGTTAGAACAACGCGTCAAAACCTACCACGTATCAGTATGATGCAGTTCATAAATGAGAACGAAGGATGGCTTGGTGCATCAATTGGACAAATCTTGCACACAACAGATGGCGGGAAAACGTGGAAAGTCCAGAAAACTGGCACAACAAATGCAAGCATCACAGACCTTCACTTTATCAATAATCAGGAAGGTTGGGCAGTTGCCCCGCAGCGTCGAGATGGTGGATTCATTCTACACACCGTCGACGGTGGCAATTATTGGCAAATTCAGTCAAAGACCAATCAGCCGGGTATTGCAGTCCATTTTGATGACGAAAAACAGGGTTGGGTTATTCTGGGTAACGGGAACTCTCTGCTCACTGAAGATGGCGGCGAAACATGGAAACTGCAAGCCACAACACAAAGCCCGCGCGGTTTAAGACGTATTACCTTCCGTTCACATACACATGCGTGGGGAATTGGTGGTGGCGGTGCGTACATCACTGAAGATCAAGGTGTAAATTGGCAACCTGTTCCTGTTTCAACAGGAGACAATATGTTCGCAATGCAGCAACCTCCACCTGAAACACCTGAAGAATCCGAGAAAGAAGGGACGGAGAATGGAAAAGAAAGTACACAACCTGCTGAGGAATCGCTCGTTGATATTTTCCAAAGACAATTCAGTCAGGAAAGACAACGTGCTGGTCGTTTTGCTCCTGAAGGCACATTACCACCTAATGCTGAGCAAGCGAGTCCTGCTCCAACAAGACAACAACCGCCTCCACCACCTGAACCGAGAAGACGTTTTGGCCGTGGTGGCAGTGGGATCGCCAGTGTGTACTTCCTTGACGCACAGCATGCATGGGCAGTTGGAAGTGCAGGTAGTATTTATCGCACTACAGACGGCGGGGAAACTTGGGAACGTCAACTCGGTGAACAGGAACGTAATGATTTCCGAGAAGTTCTCTTCTATAACGACAAAATCGGTTGGATAGCGAATAACGATGGAACATTATTGGAAACACAAGATGCAGGACAAACATGGGAAAAACTGGCAATTCATACCCGTCAACGCCTCATCGGTATTCATTTCGCCAGCCTTGAACCGAAATGGGGTTGGACAATGCGAAGAGACGGCACAGTCCTCTATACGACTGATGGTAATACGTGGACTGCAGGCGACACACCTGAGCGACCACCTTTCTTTGAAGGGGATTCTCCCGGTAGGTTCTCAATGAGTGATGTTGACTTCGGTAAGTTCTCTGAAGGTTGGGCAGTTGGTAGATTCGGAGACATCATTCACAACAAAGATGGTGGTCCCACGTGGACACTCCAGCGCACCACGACAAACGACCCACTCATGAGTGTAGATATGAAGTTTTCCCCTCTTGGTTGGGCAGTTGGTCAAAGCGGAACTATCCAGCGGACCATTAACGGTGGCGATTATTGGCGCATGCACGAATCCAATACGGTTTATAACCTAAATTCGGTTTCATTTATTACGAAACGTATAGGATGGGCAGTAGGACAAGGCGGTCTTGTCGTAAAAACAGTAGATGGTGGGTTTACTTGGCAACCTAAATTGACCGGTATTACCAAAACGTTACATGGAATCATCGCGCTTTCTGAACAAGAACTCTACGCAGTTGGTGAAGAAGGGACAATTATCCGCTCTACCGATGGTGGGGAAACATGGGAACAAGAACATACCGATATTGACAACAATCTGTATGTGATAACCCGTGCGAAAAATGGGAAAACACTCTGGGTTGTCGGTCAGTGGGGGGTGATTCTCCGCCGCAAAGTAGAGACTCCCTTGCAAGCTTCAGCGCGGTAAGATGTTTTGTGTCGTAACTACCATACAGTCTGAGAAAAAAATATTCATGTACGGATTTTAATATGTTCAAGAATATTATTTTATGCCTAATTTTGTTAATTTTAATATTTTTAAATGGATGTGGTACTATATCCAAGATTTTATCGGAAGGTTATGAAGTTGATGATTTTAATCAAACTCGGTGGGGATATACTCAAGAAATGGTTGAGATTGCAGAATTAAAACAAGATAGTAAGCTTTATTTAAGGGCTTACTATTACCCATAAGTCGAAATTCTTACTATTGATCATAAATTCGACATAAAGTGCAGACATCTATTTTTTTGATTTACATTCACCTGTGCTGTCAAGATAAGTGTATTTTCGCTTGGGTCATAATATACTTGCATATCAAGAACATTTGTGTTATGTTCAATAGATATTATTACCAACACAAGTAACACTT
>JAGWBU010000003.1:0-1581 GCA_021295735.1 Candidatus Poribacteria bacterium
TCACCAATACACACAAAACAATATCGGTCAGAACCTTATTGATGGACATGTTCCATAAACTTATGGGTAATAGTAAGCAAATACGTAGGGGTTGGGTTCCCCAACCCGTTTGTTTGTGAGTTTTCGTCCATCGGGCGTGGAGACCACGCCCCTACGGATACCCAACTTCAACGTCAAATTTCATTAAATGTTTTGGATTACCCATAAAAGCTAAGGACGAATAACCGTGCCGTCCATCCGCCGCACAGGTGCCCAGCCACCGTTGAGAGGGTGTTCTGGGAACGGGAATCGTGCAGCAAGTTCTTCGTTGACATCAATGCCGAGTCCCGGTGCTTCATTTGCCCAAAAACAACCGTCCCTAATTTCTGGACATCCTGGGAAAACCTCTTTTGTGTTTTCTCTGAAGACGTGTTGTTCCTGAATCCCAAAGTTATAACATGCCAAATCTAATGCAACATTCGCCGCATGCCCAACAGGAGAAACATCTCCCGGTCCGTGCCATGCAGTGCGTACACCGAAAAATTCGCAGAACGCCGCGAGTTTACGAGCAGGACTAATACCACCAATCTGTGAAATATGTACCCGAATAAAATCAATAAGACGGTCTTTGATGAGATGCACATATTCATTTGGATTGTTAAACAGTTCTCCCATCGCAATCGGAATGCTTGTCTGTTGGCGCATCAATTGGAAATAGTCAACATCCTCAGGGGCAAACGGGTCTTCAAGGAAAAAGAGATTATACGGTTCCAACCCTTTGGCAAGATTAATCGCTTGGATCGGTGGTATCCGTTCATGCACATCGTGCAGAAGTTCAACTTCGTCACCTAACTTTGTACGTAGATGATTAAAAAGTTTTATGACCGTGTTGACATAAGGTGTCGGTTCAAAAGCAGGAGAACTCCGCTTTCCACCGCCTGCCCCATAAGTTGAATAGCCGGGAATTGAAACTTGCGCGCGCACATAACGATACCCTTGTTCCATATACCTACGAACGCTGTTTTCTACCTCTTCAAAAGTTCCACCGCCTGCGTGTCCGTAAAGCGTTGCTGCCTCACGACACTTGCCTCCGAGTAGTTGATAAACAGGCATGTTCGCTCGTTTGCCCATAATGTCCCACAGCGCAATGTCCACACCGCTCAATGCATTATTTAGCACTGGGCCATTTCGCCAATACGAACTGACAAAACTTGTCTGAAAAATGTCTTCTATGTTAGTAGGGTCTTTCCCTATCAAGAAGGGTTTTAGGTATTCATCTACAGCAGTTGCAACGGCAAGTGGACGTTGTGTAAACGTAGCACATCCCACCCCGTATAAACCGGGTTCGCTCGTCTCAACCTTAACAACAACAAGCCGAATTCCGTCAGGGGCAGTCAGAATAGTTTTGACATCTGTTATTTTCAAAGTGGAGGTACTCCTATTATCTAAATTTTTAACGCTTTAAGTTCTACCGATAAAATTTACCAAACTGAACATGGCTTGTCAAGCGAAACCTTATGAAAATTAGACATTATAACGTTTTAATTGTGAGTTATTGGTCTGCGGAAAAATCTTATGTTTGTCCGTTGGGCAGATGAGGCA
>JAGWBU010000003.1:1629-79746 GCA_021295735.1 Candidatus Poribacteria bacterium
GTCGTTTTCATAATGTCCGGTCAATAACAGAAGGCGTGCATGCGTCCGTTGAATGTGCGGATACAAAGTTCTTAAAATCAGCGTCATCCGATAAATCTGCGATAATCCGCGATTCTGACAACACAACGCAGATTAAATCATTAGAATGTCTACTGAATATAAAAGAAACTACTTGAATTATTGACAAAAATCTTGTATAATTTCATAAATCTAATACACACTAATTTGCTCATAAATTGATATAAACACAGAAACTTGGAGGTGTCTATCATGATGCTTGGTTGGTTTGACCCAATGTATCTCGTATTTCTTGCGCCTGGACTTGCGCTATCTCTTTATGCGACATGGAAGACAAAAGCAACATTTTCAAAATATTCGAAAATCGGTTCACAAAAGCGGATGACAGGTGCACAGGCAGCAGCACTCATGTTAGAAAGAAACGGCATTCGTGATGTCAAAATTGAACACACAGGTGGTTGGTTAAGTGATCATTATGACCCACGCCAAAAAGTGCTACGATTGTCCAGTGATGTATATTCAAGTCATTCTCTATCTGCAATTGGGGTTGCATGCCATGAAGCAGGACATGCGATGCAGGACGCACAAGGTTACGCAATGCTAAGTTTGCGCAGTGCACTTGTCCCAGCAACTAACTTCGGCTCAATTTTTTCGTATATATTTATGATAGCCGGATTTTTCCTTCAGATGATGGGTTTGATATTGTTAGGTGTCGTTCTATTTTCGGTGGGTGTGGTGTTTTCACTGGTGACGCTCCCAGTTGAATGGGATGCGAGTCGGCGCGCCAAAATCGCTATAGACGAAGCAGGGATGCTTTCACCTGAAGAAAATCGGCACGCAAGCAAAGTACTCAACGCTGCATTTTTAACGTATCTCGCAGCGGCAGTTACAAGCCTGCTAACGCTTCTCTACTATCTGTTCCGCTTAGGAATATTGGGTAGTGATGAATAATCTCTGGTATTCGGCGCGGCGTAGAACCGCGCCTATTGTGAGGTTAACTATCTAAGCTTTGCTTTCAATATCAACGCCGGGCCACTGATCGTTTCGTTCGGTAATATCAACCACAATGCCGTCTGGGTCTTCAACTTTAAAAGCTTCAGATGGCAACTCATTGGAATTTGGATCATAAGGTTTAGTGCCATCTAAACCTTCCCAAGTAATTTCAAAACCGAGGTCCTCACATCGTTGCGCTGCTGCTCGCAGGTCAGGAACGCGGACACCGATATGAAGATAGTCTAACATCCCACCGACATGTTTGGGACGGTCAGGACCATTGTGTTGAAACACGCGAAAATTGTGATAACCGTCGGTCAGATCGTAACATCCGTTTTTAGTTGAAGAAATCCGTAATCCGAGCGCATCGCGCCAGAAACGGATACTTTTTTCAAGGTTTGTTGTGCGGACTCCAATATGTACAAGTGTTGTTGACATGAAAAATTCTCCTTTTTATGGTGAACCTTGAAATTAAAGAGGCACATTTTCTGTAGGAGCGATCTCCGAATCGCGATGAAATTCACTGATAGTCGCGCATTTGGCGTTGATTCACAACTCAAAATGTCCTGTTAATTCTAAAGCTCACTATATATAATTTGAAGGAATACGAAATTTGTTTATGACATCAGACCCATAGAGCGGGTTCACGGTCTTCGGCACGGTGTTCATAGAGCAGTTTGACATCATCAGGAAACTTATCGAACGTTTCACCGGGAATCTTAGCAGTATTGACACCGAAGAGTTCTAAATTCAACCACCAAGGTGCGTATCTGACAACCACAGCAGTGCGGCGACCATCACTTGGATTTTCAGCATTTGAATGCCAAATCCGGCTATCCATGATAAGTACACTTCCCGCACTACCGACAGCTTGCATTTCACCCTCAAGAGGATTGCGATCTCCGATGCCATCCTCTTTGCCTCGCGGATTTCTGAGGTCAATATGTGATTTCGGAACAATCCAAGTGCCACCGTTTTCTGTCGTAAAATCGGTGAGCATCCAGAGCGTGGTAATACCGATAACAGCAGTCGGAAAAGGTTGCGTGATATGCCATTTTTGGTTCAAGTCATACGGAAAATCGGAGTGATAGGCACGCACCAATTGATAATGTGGAGGTCGGATTTTATACTCTGTTTGAGATATACGCACCTGTGGGCCTAATAATTCACGGATAACTGCAAGGAGTTGCTCATTCGCCAGATGTTCTGCAAAGCGCGGCATAAAACTAATTACATTGCGCTCCCATCTGCCATTGTCTTTGCTGAATTGACTATAGTCTGCTTCTGAAGTTTCCACCTCTTCGCGAACTGAATCAACAACATCGGCGGGGATAACATTTTCTAATACACACCAACCTTCTTCACGCATCTGTGTAACATAAGGGTTGATAGTTTCTGATAAATTATCTGTAGCCATTCTACTACTCCTTTTGAATTCTGGAATTGGAAGGATAATAGAGTCTAATAAAAATTATACGACAATCAGTTACGTTCCTTGTTATGACGAATTGCTGCCTTAATGAGTGGGGTGAGACGCATAATTTTGCCTAATGAACCAGCAATACCGATCTCGCGTGTCGTGATCGCTCCCATGACGTTGAGTTCACCTGTCCAAAATCTGTGTGCCACATCTCCCGTCATCGTCAGTTCTACATCGGGGGTAGTGTCACCACAAGCGTCTCGGGAAACGGTGTATTTACCATTCGCTGCGGTTAACGTCATCACACAATCGGGCGTCCTGTAATTAAACTGGACGCTTAAGTTTAGCGATTTTAGCACCTCTTGCGCTTCTGCTAACGTGGCAATTTCCTCAAACAGTTCGCTAATATAAATATAAAGTTGTTCTGATGTTTCAAATATAGCCATAGTTTGCGGTATAGCATAACTTATAATACATAGGAAGGTCAAATTAAAAATGGATAAGAAACTGTTACGCTATTTTATTCCTGACTTTGAAGAAAATCTGGAACCCTACGATATAGAACTAATTTCTAAAGCATTCCAAGATTTTTATGGTACGAATAATCTCCGATATAAATTACCTATTGGCCATATAGACATAGTTCAAACACGTTCCCATATTTCACATATATTTTTTAATGATGATTCCAGGTTCTATGAACCCCCATTCACCCCTCAGACGGAGTTGTTGGGTCGTACTAAAGACTTATTGGATAGATATTTTGATGGTGAGTCCGTGGATTTCCGAGAGGTACCAGTAAAAATAGAAATGGGAACAGACTTTCAGAATTCGGTTTGGAACACTATTCACCAGATTCCGCACGGTGAGGTGCGCAGCTACAAATGGATAGCAGAACAGATTGGTAGACCGAAGGCTGTTCGCGCTGTCGGAAATGCCACTGGGAGCAATCCGATTACAATCATAATTCCGTGTCATCGTGTAATTGGCAGCAACGGTAATTTAGGCGGTTATGGGGGTGGTCTTGAACGAAAACGGCAATTGCTAACGCTTGAAGGCTATCCGGTTGAGGTGTTAAGTGAAAAATAAGAAGTATAAGGGCAAATCAACTGAGGCTATTCATGCAGGAGAAACGCTGCCGATACTCCCAACAGGCGCACAGGACCATCATTCAGAAAAAACCGGAATTCCGTTGCTGCCACCAATTTACCAAAACAGCACTTTTCGTTTTCAAACAGCGGAGGAATGTGCATCAGCATTCATTGATGAAGATAGCGGTTATATCTACACTCGATGGGGCAATCCTACGCAGAAGGTATTAGAACAGAAACTCTCAACACTTGAGGCAGGTGAAGCCGCATTAGCAACTGCTTCGGGGATGGGGGCAATTAGTACAGCATTGCTCACCGCCTTAGCGGATGGGGGGCACGTTGTAGCGATGGAAAACCTTTATTCCGCTTCGTACAATCTGCTGAATGAAGAACTTCCGCGGATGGGGGTTGAAACAACGTTCGTGGATGCTACAGATCCGAACAAAGTCGAAAACGCAATTCGTCCTGACACAAAAGTTCTCTATCTTGAAAGTCCAACCAACCCTTTACTCAAACTTGTTGACCTCGGAGCTTGTGCCGAGATTGCAAAGGCACACAAGATAACTTCAATCATGGATAACACGTTTGCAACGCCTTGCAGCCAACAACCAATTGTGTTTGGCATTGACGTAGTGCTTCACAGTATGACAAAATACCTAAGTGGCAACGGGGCAGTAATCGCGGGTGCGATAGTCGGTGAAAAGGATTTCATTGTGCGCGCACAAAAAGGGGCGTTACGAAACTTCGGCTCGGTGATCAGTCCATTTAACGCGTGGCTAACATTGCTTGGTATACCCACCTTACCACTTCGATTTGCGCGGCATTGTGTGAATGCAGCACATATCGCAGCATTTCTTGAGACGCATCCAGCAGTTACGTGGGTTCGCTACCCAGGTTTGCCCAGTCATCCACAGCATGACCTCGCCAAACGTCAGATGAATGGATTTGGCGGTATGATAACGATGGAACTCAAAGGTGGACGTACTGCAGGTGAAAAACTTGTTAACCAACTTCAAATCTGTGCGCTGGCTGTTAGTTTAGGTGATGTACGCACCTTAGTTTGTCATCCTGCGTCAACAACACATTTACACGTTCCGATTGAAGTGCGGCAGCGAACCGGTATCACGGATGGTTTGGTTAGGTTCTCAATAGGATTAGAGGATACTGAGGATATTATTGCTGACCTTGAACAGGCGTTAGAGGGACTTCCTTCTTAAAAAGGCGCGAGTCATCTCAAGTTCTTCGTAGGTTGGGTAGAGCGCAGCGAAACCCATAAGTGTCAATTTAGCAGACAAATTCCGTCACACGCTGTCCGGCGGGGTCTCTGTGCCCGCAGATATTTGGAACATGCCAAGTAAAGGGCGGGCACAGAGACCCGCCCCTACAATAAAGATGGATTGTTCGTTTGGCAAAATTGCGGAAAACTTGAAATTAATCCTTAAATTGACATCTATGGGTAGAGCGCAGCGAAACCCAACAATTAACCTTACCATACATAAATCATTGATCCGCCCCGCATATCATATCTGCATATTTGCCTATTTATCCTCGTCCAAAAGCTCCGCCTTTAGCATCCGTACATAATTTTCAGTGATATTTCGTGAATCATGTGCAGTATTTTGATGCGGTTCGGAAAAATCAGCGAGCAGTTTTTCGTACGCATCTATCGCTTGTTCCATATCCCCAATTTCTTTATAGATTTCCGCTACTTGGTATTGTGCGTTAAGCCGAGAGTCGTAATTATGTGTAGGATCATCTGCGAATTGCTGATACACTTCAATGGCACGTGCGGTATCCTTGTTGGCGTAAGCTATTTGTGCAATGTAAATTTTCCAGTCAGGAACATTTCTGTTGTTTGGGTACGCAGCAATTGCTTTTTCAAGTAACTCAATAGCTTCATCATATTTTTCAAGTTTTGCATACGGTTGAGCGATGTAAAAGTTTGCTTCCTGACCAGCATGTGTGTCTGAATAGAGGTCTATCGACTTTTGATATGCCGCAATCGCCTCATCATATTTTCCTTCTTTATAGTAGGTCTGTGCAATTCCAAAACTGGCGAGAGGTGCTAAGTCTGGGTCACCAGAGTCTACTACATTCGTGAATTCAATCCGCGCGTTTTCATAGTCCTGCTTTTCAAAGTATATGTCTCCAGTAGCATATAAAATCTTATAAAGTATTGGACTACGGCTAAGTTCAAACTTAAGATTATCAAGTTGGGTTAGAGCAAGATTTAAATCGCCTCTGCCTTTGTAACATAATGCTGCAGTAAACTGTGCCTCTTCTTGAAGCACACTACCGGGGTACGTTGCGATTAACTGATTGAATAGAGCAAGCGCCCTGTCATAATAGGCCGTAAGAGATTCGAGTGTCCTTGTTTTTTCTAATTCTTCTGCAATCCGATAGGTTGTAATGGCTATAGCGTACATTGAATCATCTGCCCATTCACTGTCTGGATAATCGCGTATTAATCGACGATACAGCGCGAATCCCTCCTCATCTGTACGAGGAAGTAAGGCGAGTTGATAGAGCGCATCATCCGCCCATCGACTGTCGGCGTAATTTTCAAAAACTGCCCGGTACGCTGCGCGCACTTTTCGCAAGCGGTTTTTATCCGGTTCATCATACGTTACCGGGGGATTATTCATTTCTCGGACTTTAGACCACGCTTTATCGGCATTTTCGTAGTACTTGGCATAATCATTAAAAGGACTTGTGAAACGTCCGACCCAAAATCCCGCAGCGATCGCAATAACAACGCAGATTTCCACGATTATGAACTTTTTCATTCATTTCTCCTTTCGGATTACAAAATACGGTATATAAAGTTGAATTTTAGCAATGCATTTAAAAGATGTCAAGTTGTTTAATTGAGACACACATAATTGTTTGATGTATCACAGTTTGAAGTTACAGGACTCATCTTTGACAAGTGGCAGTTAGTTATAATCTGTTTGCTAAAGAATGAGCAATTTATATGCCAACTTTGGAACTATTTATATACCTATATTTACATCCTCAGTATCCATCTGCTGCACAAAAATGTGCATTTTCTGTTTGAAGTTGCACAATATGGGGCATCCCAAACCTGAAGCACTACGTCTTGCAGAATCCTAACTACCATGCAAATTTTAAATGACAATTAAACCGATTAGTGTTATACTTTTTACTGCTATTGAAAACTGCAAAACGTTGCAAAATGAGACTTTTTAAAACGACAGGATTAAATATAACACTATGAATTTCACATCAATTTTGTTCAACACTGCCGCTGCATTTACATCGCTTGCAGCAGCGAGTCTATCTACATTTGCCGACACTATTGAAAAACCAACTGAACCCCCACCATCTATCCGAGAAAACTTTGAGTTACCATCTTTTTACCGACAATGGATTGATGTGGGTGGATTTCCCGTCGTTGCATCAGAGAAAGTGAATCCGCTCGCTGTGCAGGAGGCTGCATGGCTCATCCAACAGGTCATTGGACACCGTCCAGATTTACTACAAGCACTTGCCAAAAACAGTGTCCGTTTTTCTGTCATGGCTTACGATGAGATGACAACAGAGATTCCTGAACATAGCGACCTACGCCCCGATTTTTATTGGGACCGCCGTGCTCGTGGTTTGGGTGCCACATCCGCGCGTCCATCAGTAAGTTGTGGTGAGGAAAACCTGCTTAATTACCCGGGGGATCCTTACGGAACAGAGAATATACTGATTCACGAGTTCGCTCATGCAATACATCAAATGGGACTCAGTGCCGTTGATCCGGATTTTGACAAACGGCTTAAGGTTTTGTATGAAAAAGCAATGGAAAAAGGATTGTGGAAAGGCACTTACGCCTCCACAAACAAAGAAGAATATTGGGCTGAAGGCACGCAATCATGGTTCAATACGAACCGTGAAAACGATGCACAACACAATCACGTCAGCAAACGGAAAATATTAAAAGATTATGACCCAGAGTTGGCAACGCTGCTCACTGAAATCTATGGCGATACCGATTGGCGGTATACCAACGCTTTAACGCGCACCGAACTACCGCATTTACAAGGATTCAATCCTGATAATTCACCAAAATTTGAATGGCCCGCTGAATTATCTACATGTTATGAACAATTGTTTGATCCGAACTGCAAGGGTGGTGACAAATGGACAGATTTGAACCGCTATGAACCGAGTCAGCTTCCAACGCTAAAATCAAACGACGGTGAGCATACCGCAGTCCTTTTTGTGAACAAAACAGATGCAGATATTACCTACTATTGGATAGATGCTGATGGTAATGAGAGTTATTGTGGGCGTGCTGCTGCCGAGGCATTCAGTATTCATCATACGCATGCAGGTCATATCTGGTTAGTTAAAGACGAAAATAAGAAAAACATAGCCGTGTTTCAAGCTAAAGAAAAAACTGGTCGTGCATTTATTGCGGAATAATATATAATACAGAAATGCCATATCATTTGTCGGTTTTCGCTCCGTTTTACCCAAATGCCTCAATGGCATTTGTAGCGTTGATTTCTTGATTTGGCGCATGCTGCGTTGATTTGGCTATGAATCGCGCGACTACAAACGCGTTTTCTTAAACTGACGCCTATAGGTTTCGTTTTGCTCTACCCAACCTACAATACTGTTTGAGGAGAAATCTTATGAAAAAAATCGGTTTTCGTATCTTCGTATTAGTTATAGCGATTCTATTGGTAACACCACTACTTGCTGAAAATGGCGAGAGTATTCTGGATAAAGTGAAAAACCGAGGGCGATTGATATGTGGGGTGAACAAAGAATTACCTGGTTTCGGTTATCTCGGTCAGGATGGGAAATATAAAGGCTTTGACGTAGATTTCGGTCGCGCGATTGCAGCCGCTGTCTTTGGTGACCCAGATAAAGTTGAGTTCCGCTCATTAAAAGGCGCAGACCGTTTTCCCGCGCTTCAGACAGGTGAAATAGATGTTTTAATCCGAAATACGACTTGGACGTTGATCCGCGACACAGCAAACGGCGCAGACTTCGCACCCCCTACCTTTTACGATGGACAAGGGTTCATGGTTCGCAAAGACCTCGGTGTAACGGAATTGAAGGAATTGGATGGCGCAACTATCGGTGTCACATCTGGTAGCACGACCGAGTTGAATCTTGCCGATACAATGCGTGCTTTGGGAATCGAAGTTGAAGCTATCGTTTTTGAAGAAACCGAAACACTTTACCAAAGTTACGATCATGGACGTTGTGATGCCGTTACAAGCGATAAATCCCAATTGATTTCCAGAAAACAAGCATTGAAAAATCCCGATGAGCATATTATTCTTGACATTACCATTTCTAAAGAACCCCTTGGACCCGTTACCGTCCATGGCGACAATCAATGGAATGATATTGTGAGTTGGGTCGTTTATGCTACATTCTTTGCAGAAGAACATGGTATTACCAGTGCTAACGTCAAAGATTTTAAAACAGGGAAAATTGAAATAAAACGTTTCCTCGGAGAAACTGGAAATATGGGTGAGAAGCTTGGATTACCAAATGACTGGGCACGACAAGTGATTGCTGCTGTCGGTAACTATGGTGAAATCTTTGAACGCCACCTCACACCTCTCGGTCTCCCACGCGGGGTTAACAAACCTTGGACACAAGGAGGACTGCTCTACGCAATGCCGTTCCGTTAGTTCTGATTTGATTTTTTTGTTGAAACCCATTATTATTTTAACCCGAAAAGAAACATATGGCGAATTATCAAGAACTTGCACAACTCGTTTGGAATGTGGCAGATGATGTACTGCGAAACTTGTTTAAACAGCACGAATACGGTGACATCACCCTCCCATTTCTGGTACTGCGTCGGTTGGATTGCTTATTAGATGAGGATGGACGAAAAGAGGAAGCCATCAAAACTTACAATCTGTTTAAAGATCAAGTACCCGAAGAGTCCTTACCACCGATTATCACAGATAAGATAAAGACCAATTTCTACAATATCTCTAAATACGATCTTTCTCGATTGAAAGACGACCCAAACAATATTCGCATCAACTTTGATAACTACATCGGTGGATTTAGTCAGAACGTGCGAGACATCATTGAAAACTTCAACCTTGCTCGGTTTATTGAGCGGTTGCACAAGAACAACCGACTGTTCATCTTCTGTGATAAGTTCACCGAAGTTGATTTGCACCCCGATAAGGTAGACAACCGCACAATGGGGTTGGTCTTTGAGGAACTACTCCGTAAATTCTCGGAGATGTCCAACGAAACCAGCGGGGAACACTACACACCGCGCGATGTCGTGCAATTATTGGTTTCCTTGCTGTTTGCAGAACACAGTCAAGAACTGCGCGGCGAGGGAATTGTCCGTAGTATCTTCGACCCGTGTTGCGGAACAGGTGGCATGTTGACAATTGGGAAGAAATATTTCCACGAGCAGATCAATCCAAACGCTGACATTCGGCTGTTAGGACAGGAACTGAACGCGCAGACCTACGCAATCTGCAAGTCGGATATGCTCATAATCGGAGAGGATCCCGATAATATCCAACACGGTTCCAGTCTCTCTAATGACCAATTTCAAGGGGAGCGATTCGATTATATGATAACAAATCCACCCTTTGGTGTCAGTTGGAAATCTGATGCAGACGCGGTTGAAGCAGATGCAGATACCGCTAACGGTAGATTCTCAGTGGGTACTCCTCGCTCCTCTGATGGTGCGTTGCTGTTCCTGCAACACATGCTGTCCAAGATGGAGGACAACGGAAGTCGCGTTGGCATCGTCTTTAACGGGTCACCACTCTTCACAGGAGATGCGGGCAGCGGTGAGAGCGATATCCGAAAATGGATTATTGAAAACGATTGGCTGGAGTGTATTATCGCGCTGCCTGAAAAGTTGTTCTTCAATACCAGTATCGCCACCTACATTTGGATTTTAACAAATAAAAAATCGGAAGTGCGCCAAGGTAATATCCAACTGATCAATGCCGTTGACTTCCACAACGATATGAAAAGGAATCTTGGACAAAAGAATGCTCTTATTTCCGATACCCATATCCACCAAATAGCAGAACTCTACACCAACTTTGAAGAGACTGAACATTGCAAAATCTATCCAAACGAGTTTTTCGGTTATACAAAAGTAACAGTTGAGAAACCCCTCATTGACGAGGAGACAGGGGATGTCGTCACAGACAAACAAGGCAATCCGAAACCAGATACCAAGCTGCGAGACTCTGAACGCGTGCCACTCACAGAGGACATTGAGGATTACTACCAACGAGAAGTAAAACCGCATGTGCCTGATAGTTGGATGGACAGGAAGAAGGATAAGGTAGGCTACGAAATCAACTTCAATCGATATTTCTACCAGTACACGCCGCTACGCTCACTGAAAGAAATTGCTGATGAAATACTGACTCTTGAACGCAAAAGTGAAGGCTTGCTGAATGAGGTGTTAGAGTTATAAGAGGGAAAAGTTATGATTACCGAACTCAGAGCGCGAAATTTCAAATCATGGCAAGATACAGGTCCGCTACAGTTCGCCCCATTAACTGGACTTTTTGGTGCGAATAGCTCCGGCAAAACCAGTATCTTACAGGTACTGTTAATGCTGAAGCAGACTGTAAAAGATAATGATTCCAAGTTACCACTAAACTTTGGTAAGAGCAATTTTGATAATGTTATTCACCTTCACGATAAGAATCTTAGTTTAGGTTTTTCGGTGTCGTGGAAACTACCTAAGCAAATAAAAATTCAAGGGGACTTAATCAATTCCCTTTCTTTTTCAACCGCCATTCTTGAAAAATATGGAAGTGTGATGGTGGAACGTTTTTGTTATTCAACAAATCGTAACGACTTTGAAATAGGTTGGACAGAACGAGGATATAGGTACTTACCTAATGTTATAGATGAAAAAGCAGACACATACAAATGTTATGGAGTTGATAGTCCAGTAGGACCTTTAGAAAAATTTAAGCCTCTTAGCGAAGAATTTGAGGGCCTATTTTCTCGAATCATCTATCTCGGTCCACTCCGCGAGTATCCTCAACACAGTTATACTTGGGAGGGTGACCATCCACAAGACATTGGGATGTACGGTGAAAAGATGATATCTGCCCTGCTTTCGAGCCGGATTCTACGCCACCCAATTGAAGTTCAGATTTTGAAATGGTTACGGAAATTAGACCTGATCTACTCCTATGATGTTCCTCCTGTCACCGAAGAGGGTAAAAATTATGAATGTCTTGTCAAACAATATAAAGACGGACCAGAAGTCCCACTGACTGATGTTGGTTTTGGTGTTTCTCAAGTACTGCCTGTGCTTACACTTTGCTATTATGCGCCTGAAGATTCAATCCTCATCCTTGAACAACCGGAGGCACATCTACATCCGAAAGTCCAATCAGACTTAGCAGATGTTCTCATTGATGTTGTGAAAAATCGAAACGTACAGATTATCCTTGAAAGTCATAGCGAACATCTGCTACTACGTTTGATGCGTCGGATTGCTGAAGAAGATATTTCAGTAGATCAAACAGCACTCTATTTCTGCCAGATAAACGAAGGGACCTCCGAAATTGAACGACTCAAGGTTGACGAATATGGTAACATCAGCAATTGGCCTCAAAATTTCTTTGGCGATGAGATGGGTGACTTGGTAGAAAAAACGAAAGCCGAAATGCGCCGGCGGAAAGAAAACAAATAATGGCAGTGATTGTAGATACAAATGTAGCTTTAGTCGCCAGTGGCCAGTCAGAACAGGCATCTGAGGATTGTGTCGCAGTTTGTGCTGAGAAGCTTGGACAAATTAACAATGGTGAAGTGAAATTAGTTTTGGATAATCAGCGGCGAATCATTGATGAATACCGGGGACATCTAAATCCAGATGGCCAACCCAGTATCGGTGATGTATTTCTCAAATGGGTAGAGATGAATTGGGCAAATCCTGAAAGGTGTGATTTAGTTTCAATTACGCCTATTGGTGGTTTAGAGAATGAGTTTGAGGAGTTTCCAGACGATCCAGCATTGGATGACTTTGATCCAGATGACCGGAAGTTTATAGCGGTTGCATGTGCCCATCCAGAAGAACCGCCTATCCTGCAAGCGGTAGATAGTCAGTGGTTGGATTTCCGCAACGCATTCCGTCGAAACGGTGTGACAGTGGAGTTTATTTGCGAAGATGATATTCAACGATTGTATCAAAGCACTTGAACGCAAAAGTGAAGGTTTGCTGAATGAGGTTTTGGCTTTATAAAAGGGATAAGTTATGATTACCGACCACTATCTATTCTGAGCTCACGTTAAATTCCGCTGTCCCTTTACCATAAAACTTTGAATCCCGCAGCTTAATCATATATAATTAACATTAACATAATCCTTACTACAGAGGTCGCAGATGAAAAAACCAAAACTTGTCGTTGGACACCTCATGAATGACCAATTAAGTGTCCAATCTGTTGCAACCTCAAAGTCCTTTGATTGGCTCAAATGGTTAGAGGCAGAAGAACTTGTTGAATTTTTTAATGAATTGTTTAAGCTGCTAACACGAATCTCAGAAGGCAAAAAAGACGCTCAAACACTTTCAATTTTTCTCTCCGAATGGCGTGAAACCGCATTGATTAATTCTGAGCCAGATGTCTTAGCAGATATTGTTGAAGCACAACAAGAATTAGCCGCAGGTGGCGGCAAGGAGTGGACACAGATCAAAAAGGAAATTGGACTGTGAATTCCCTACCCTATACACTTGCACCACTTCCAAGAAAGGTGGAAAATTTTATCAGAAGGTTGGACCAGGAAACACAAGCGCGAATTAGTACTGCTTTTGAGTACATCCTTAGTTCTCCGTTTCGACATGAAAATCCAACAACTATTACACCATTACATGGAAAGAAGAAAGGGCTTTACCGTTATCGGATAGGGAATCTCCGGTTCATTTATCAGGTTGACAGAGAAGAACGCATAATCCATATTGTACAAATTGACAACCGTGGTGATATTTATTAAGAATGCGCTATTCAGACAGAAAAGTGAAGGTTTGCTGAATGAGGTGTTAGAATTATGAGGCGTTGCTGATTAACCAGCACTACGCAACTTATTTCGTTAGGAGAAAGTCACTATGCCATATACCAATTATACCGCCAAAGAAATTGCATCACGAGGTGAAACAATTTATAAACGGGAAATACGAGACAGAGTTGAGCCAAAGCACAAAGGCAAGTTTTTGGTTATTGACATAGAAACGGGTGAATACGAAATCAACACAGACGATTTAATCGCCACGAAACGGCTCCTTGCTAAGCACCCTAATGCTGTCGTTTACGGCTTACAAATTGGGTTTTCAACTGCTTACCGAATCGGTGGACACTTTTCGGTCAAAACGGAATGATAAATGGAAAAATTACCACTCATCGAGAAGCTATCATCGGATTAGAGGTTATTGGTTCGAATCAGAAAAGAGAGAAGGTTGAGGCGGTCATTGACACAGGTTTCAATGGCTATCTAACACTACCGAATAATTTAATCAATTCCCTCAATCTTCAGCAAGCTGGCAGTCGGCGCGTTACGCTTGGTGATGGAAACATAGTCGTGTTAGAGATGTATTTTGCAAAAGTCTTATGGCATGGGCAGGAACGGAGATACTTGCTCTACAAGCAGACGGTGGAACATTGATTGGTATGTCACTGCTGTATGGAAGTCGTTTGGTGTTAGAGGTTATAGACAACGGTAATGTGACTATTGACTCTCTGATGCCCGTATGATCTTTTGGGTACCGACCTATTGTTGAGGAAAAAGTGAAGAATTGCTGAATGAGGTATTGGAATTATGAGACGTTATCCTGAATATAAAGACAGCAGCGTGGAATGGATTGGGGAAATACCAGCGCATTGGGAAATCAAAAGACTTAAGCACGGTGCGAAGATACTACCAAGTAATGTTGACAAACACATCTATCCAGATGAGATCCAAGTCAGATTATGCAATTATACAGATGTTTATTACAACGACTATATTACAGTTGATACCGTTTTGGAAAAGGGTAGTTGTAAAGAACGTGAATTTACGAAATTTGCCTTGAGGAAAGATGATGTTATAATTACCAAAGATTCTGAGACCCCAGATGACATTGGTGTTCCAACATTCGTCAAAAACAATTTAGACAATGTTGTCTGTGGTTATCATTTAACAATGATTAGAACCTACGCTTGTTGTGGCGAGTTTGTTTTTAGATTTATTCAATCCGATAGAACAAGAAGATATTTTGAGTTGGAGTCAAATGGAATTACCAGATACGGCTTAGGAAAACCATCAATTGAAAATCTACTTTTACCGATACCTACTGATTCTGAACAAACCCAAATCGCCAACTTCCTTGGCCGCAAAACCGAACAGATTGACGAACTCATCCGCATCAAAGAAAGACGGATAGAACTGCTACAGGAACAACGCACCGCACTGATAAATCAGGCAGTGACAAAGGGACTTGACCCAAATGTGGAGATGAAACCGTCGGGCGTGGTCTTAAGAACGAAGCATGTTGGTTCAAGCAACCCATCCAAAAACAATATCAAGACGGCTTGTCTTAAGGATGAACTTGTAGTCTTCCTTCCAATGGAACGTGTTCATACTGATGGGACAATCGACCAAGAATTAAGGCTACCATATTCTCAACTGAAAAATGGCTACACTTACTTTGAGGAAGGTGATATTCTAATAGCAAAAGTAACTCCTTGTTTTGAAAATGGAAAGATTGTCCACATAAAGAATTTGACAACCTCAGTTGGATTTGGCTCAACCGAGTTTATTGTCATTCGCCCTGATTTGCAAAAGGTCTTTCCACCTTTTTTGCATTATATTCTCTACAATGCTCCACTTCGTAGCATTGGTAAACATTTTATGACGAGTGCAATAGGTCTTAAACGAGTGCCAACTGAATTTGTTGAGGATTTTCGGATTCCTATACCAACTTATCAAGAACAACAGCAAATCGCAAACTTTCTCAGCCACAAAACCAAGCAGATTGACGAACTGATAGCAGCAGAGCAGCGAAAAATTGAACTCCTCAAAGAATACCGCCAATCCCTTATTTCCGAAGCAGTGACCGGCAAAATAGATGTCCGAAACGAGATTTAGACTATGCAGACATATACTGAAGAAAACTTTGAAGATCACATTGAAGCACACTTAAATCGGTCGGGCTATCAGTCGTTACAATCTACTGACTATGATAAATCCCTCTGCCTGGTCCCCGATGAGACGTTAAAGTTTATTCAGATGACACAACTGCAGGAATATCAGAAACTGGAACGACAACACGGAGGGAATACATCCGTTAAACTCCTTGAACGTACGAGCAGAGAGATTGAACGTCGTGGCGTGCTGGACGTGTTACGGAATGGCGTTAAGGATCGGGGTTGTCACTTTAAACTGGCATACCCACCACCATCAAGTGACATGAACCCCGAACATAAAGAATTCTACGATAAAAACCGATTCTCTCTGATTCGGCAGCTTCGGTATTCACAGCAGAACGAGAAATCGCTTGATATGGTGTTGTTTCTCAACGGTCTACCGTTAGTAACAATGGAACTAAAAAATAGCCTCACAGGACAGACGGTGGCAGATGCAGAGAAACAGTATCGGACAGATCGGGATCCGAGAGAGCCGTTGTTCAAATTCAAACGGTGTCTGGTTCATTTTGCGGTAGGTAACGAAAAGGTTTCCATGACAACCCAATTGCAGCGGGACAGGACAAAGTTCTTTCCGTATAACAAGGATATTGAAAACCCAGTGAACCGTAAAGGTCACAAGACTGCTTATCTGTGGGAGGACATTCTACAGCCTGATAACCTTATGGAGTTGATCAACAACTTTATCCATGAGCAAAAGGTCACAGAAAAGGTCTACGATCCCAACATTAAAATGGTAAAAGATGTGAAACACGACGTGCTTATCTTCCCGCGATACCATCAACTTGATGTGATTCGTAATTTGGAAAAGGCTATCAAGAAAGAGGAGGAAGGGCATAATTACCTCATCCAACATACCACAGGGAGCGGCAAATCAAACTCCATCGCGTGGTTAGCACATCTGCTAACACATCTTTACAGTGATAAGACACAGACAAAACGTATTTTTGACTCTGTCATTGTTGTAACTGATCGACGCGTGCTTGATAGGCAGCTGCAGGAGACGATCAAGCAGTCGGAGCAGGTTGAAGGAGTCGTTCATTCTGTTGATAAGAACTCGGCACAACTTAGGGAATACCTTGAATCTGGTAAGAACATCATTATCTCAACGATTCAGAAGTTCAATGTAATAGCAGAGACGATCGGCGCGCTCAAAAGCAAGACCTTTGCAGTGATTATTGACGAAGTGCACTCCTCACAGACAGGTGAGTCCGCACGCAACCTCAGAGCCTCACTCTCAAGAGGAATTGAGCAAGAGGAAGAGATAGAAGATAATGACCCCGACGAGGTAGAATCAGATATTGATGCTAAAATTATTGCGGAGATGGAACAGCGTAGGATGCAGGATCATATCTCCTATTTCGGTTTCAGCGGCACACCGAAAAACAAGACTTTAGAACTGTTTGGACGAAAAAAGAAAGATGGCACATTTTTTCCATTCCACGTTTATCCGATGCACCAGAGCATCAGCGAAGGTTTTACACTGGACGTATTACAGAACTACACGACCTTTAAGCGGTATTTTCAACTCGTCAAAAGTGTTTCGGAGGATAAGGAGTACGAAAAGGCGCGTACACTTCGCACACTCACCAACCACGTTGACCTGCAACGCCACAGTATTGAGATGAAAACCAAGATAATGTTGGAACACTTCATCGAACACACAGCAAAAACGATACAAGGTAAGGGACGTGCAATGTTAATCACACCGTCCCGATTGCACTGTGTCAGATACAAGCAGGAGTTTGATAAACAGATGCGGAAAATGGCACTTCCTTACGGTTGTCTGGTGGCTTTCAGTGACACTGTGACCGATAAAGATAACGAACAAGATCACACTGAAAACGGGATGAATGCGTTGCCTCCAGGGGTTAAGACAGAGGATGCATTCAAGGATCCACAGTATCGGATTTTGATTGTCGCAAACAAATTTCAGACAGGGTATGATGAACCACTATTACAAACGATGTATGTTGATAAGAAATTAGAGGGGCTACAATGTGTCCAGACTCTGAGTCGACTAAACCGCGTCATGTCCGGTAAAACAGATGTGTTGGTGCTTGACTTTGTGAATGACCCAGAACAGGTACAAGAAGCGTTTCAACAATACTATGGGACCACGACACTCGCGGAGGAGACGGATCCGAACAAGTTGTATGACCTACAGAGCCTTTTAGAAGGTTTTGACCTTTACGACGAGGAGACCATTGAGAAATTCTGCGGTATTTTTTATAGCAAGAATAAACCTGACGAATTGCTGCAGGGCATCCTTGATGGTGTTGTTGAGAAATGGTCCGAACGTGAAACAGATGAAAGAGAGGAGTTTCGTTCTGCCCTACAAAGTTATATCCGACTCTACGGATACATCTCACAGTTGATTACCTTTAACGATGTGGCATGGGAAAAGTTGTATATCTTTGGTCGCCACCTGAACAAAAAACTACCGAAGCGGGAACACTCGGACTTACAAGGTCTCCTTGAGTCTGTGGACTTGGATTCGTTTCGAGTGCAAAAGACCTATGAAAACCTAAACCTCTCCCTTGACCCACGGGATAGTGAGTTAGAAGGAATAAGCAGCGGTGTGGGTGCAATCAGGGAACCAGAACAGGATTTCCTCTCCAATATCATTAACACCCTGAACGATGCCCATCAGACAAATTTTACAACAGAGGATAAGGTTGATATTGCAACTATTAACCAAAAGGTACAGGATAACGAAGAACTACGACAGGTGATTGAGGGAGAAAATTCGGATAGCAATAAAGAGTATAAGTTCAATGAGGTGATTGATAAAATCTTATTGGAATTTGTAAATAGCAAGTTGGAACTCTATAGGAAATTATCTAAACAGTCAAATCCCGATGTCAACGCAGACCTTAAACGTCAACTCTATCAAGCCTATCGTGAGCAATCGTCCGCCGCTGCGCAAAGGAACGATTAGGGAATCTCAGTAAATGGAATCATCATAAACTATGGCACAGATACCATCTCACACCCCCTTCTGGCGAGATATTCGCTTTATACGTGTACTATTACAAATACTTTTTCTGCTTGGTGTTTTGCTGTTAGCCGGGATTCTCTACACAAATATGCAAAGGGGTTTGAGAAATCTAAACTTAGAACTCAACCTCGATTTTCTCAGTAACGAAGCAGGATTCTACATCTCCGAAGGTATTGGATACGATCCATCAAACGCATACCAGAAAGCATTTTGGGTTGGCATACTGAACACAATAAAGGTAAGCTTGATAGGAATCGTATGTGCGACAGTATTAGGACTCTTTTTCGGTATCGCACGGTTATCAAGCAACTGGTTAATTCGCAACATCGCAACTGCTTATGTTGAAGTTTTCCGTAATATTCCACTCCTACTCCAGATTCTGTTTTGGTATACTGCAGTCATAATCGGTCAGCTTCCTCAAGTCCACGATAGCATATCACTTCCGGGGTCAATATACATTAACAATCGCGGTATATATTTACCTGCACTTGAACCAACACCAGGTCTGAAAATTTGGCTCATTTTTATCTGTATTGGCATTCTCATAGGAGGGGTTCTATTTGTGTTGCAGTGGCGGAAACTACAACGGTTGGACCGGCCCGGTTTTCCAGCAAAATGGGCACTCCCTGTTTTTATTATAGTCGCAATCTGTGGATGGTTTCTCACACCGGAGAATCCTTTTAAATTAAACTTACCAGAATTGGGACGTTTTAACTATCAAGGTGGATTCCGTTTTTCTTCAGAGTTTTCTGCACTTCTCATCGGACTCTCAGTGTATACAGGCGCATATATTGCAGAAATCGTCCGAAGTGGGCTACAAGCAGTCGCGAAGGGACAGCGGGAAGCCGCGGGAGCAGTCGGCTTAAATCAACGGCAGACACTTAGACTCATCGTTCTTCCACAAGCAATCCCCATCATTGTGCCACCACTTACGAGCCAGTACCTAAACCTCGCGAAAAACTCGAGTTTAGCTGTGGCAATCGGTTTTCCAGACGTGTTTAGCATCGGAAATACGATGATGTCTCATACAGGACAATCAATCCCAGTTTTCGCTATGATTATGGTGAGTTATCTGATCATGAGTCTGACAACTTCCGCTGCGATGAATTGGTATAACAAATGGATTAACAGGATGAAGAAATAGTACTATGTCCATCAATATTGTAGTTTGGGTAGAGCGCAGCGAAACCCATAGGCGTCAATTTAGTGGGTGCATGCCCGTCACACATTGTAGGGCGGGGTCTCTGTGCCCCGCCGATATTTGGCACATCCCAAGCAACGGGCGGGCACAGAGACCCGCCCCTACAATAGGAGTGAGGGGTGGATAAGATAGAACGAAATCTAACAAAATCAGATTTATGAGATACGTTCTAGTTTGCTATCAAACTATGTATAAAAATTTCAACAACATCACATCGTGGAAAATTAAAAACTATGGAACAAATTAAACCGCCAACCCTCACAAAAGGCCCAGTAGGATGGCTTAAAGAAAACTTATTCAACACATGGTATAACGTCCTGCTAACTGGCATTGCACTTGTGTTGCTATTTTTAGGTTTTAAGGGTTTTCTAACGTGGGCATTCACAGAAGCGAAGTGGAACGTAATCCCGGCAAACCTACAACTTTTTGCTGTAGGGTCTTATCCAAGGGATCAGATATGGCGCGTCTGGTCGGTGATTTATGTTTTAGCCGTGCTGATAGGGTTAAGTGCTGGAATCTGGGGCAGTTTAGTCCGTCGTTTTGCCTTTATACTTGGTGGCGTTTTTTTCTTATGTGCCGTTATCCCATTTGAACTGTCAACGCGCGGATTGTTTTTGGGTGCCGTTGCAGTAATAGGAGGCGCTCTCTTTCTGGGACGAGGCAGGAAAAACTTGCGTCGATGGATCTTGGCAGGATGGCTTCTCTCCTTCCCTGTAATAATGATGCTACTACGTGGGTTCGGTGAAAACGCTGTGCTGACAAGCAATTGGGGTGGACTCCTCCTTACACTCATTCTTGCAGTTGTAGGAATTGTCGTCTCCTTCCCACTGGGCGTGTTTTTAGCACTCTGCAGACAAAGTAAACTGCCTGCTATCCGATGGATTTCAACAACTTATATTGAGACAGTTCGCGGTGTGCCGTTGATAACTATCTTATTCATGGGAAGTATATTAATTCCCATCTTTATTCCGGATTTTAATATAAACCAAGTTTTACGGATGATGATAGGAATCACCTTGTTCTCCGCAGCATACATGGCTGAAAACGTCCGTGGCGGACTTCAGGCAATCCCCACCGGTCAATATGAGGCTGCGCAAGCTGTCGGACTCAATTATGTCCAGACCATGCTGTTTATCGTCTTACCACAAGCACTCCGATCCGTCATTCCAGCAATTGTTGGACAATTTATCGCGCTTTTTAAGGATACTTCCTTAGTCGCTATCATCGGACTTGTGGATCTGTTAGGTGTCGCGAAAAGTGTCATCGCAGACCCCAATTGGCTCGGGCTTCAAGCAGAAGTATATCTGTTCGCAGCAATTATCTATTTTGTCTTCAGTTATACAATGTCCTATTTCAGCCAAGAAGTTGAAACTACGCTTGGGGTTGGACAAAATTAACCTATAAGCGTCAATTTAATGCCTGATTTTCTTGTGGGAGGGCTTTCTAAGCCCGATTTATTACCCAAAGGTAGGCGCGTTTTGTCCACGCGCTGAGAACTCTGAATTCTGCTGAAAATTACATCATTTGAGTCATAATTATTGGAAAAACCGTGAAAATTGCGTAGCGCAATTTATTGCGCCTCTTTCTCTTTTCAGAACCAAGGATTACACGGATTAGAGGATTGTGATTGATTAGGTTTCTTTGTAGCGGCCAATTTTAGTTTGCGCATACACAATCCAGCACAAACTAAAAGTTTATGCTACAGAGGAAACATCTGATGAAAAATAATCCTGGAAATCCCGTAATCCTGATAATCCTGGTTCAGAACAATCCGAGATTCAGACAAGAAAACGGATGCATCTTCTTAAATTGACACTTATGGGTTGGACAAAATTAACACTTTCAAATAAAGTTAAGGAACGGACACAATGAACAATCTTGAAAATGGCACGAATGAACCCATCATTATTTGTGAAGACATACATAAATGGTATGACGATTTCCATGTGCTCAAAGGAATTACAACCTCTTTCCAAAAAGGTGAAAAAGCGGTAATATGTGGGCCCTCCGGATCCGGAAAATCCACTTTTATTAGGACAATCAATCGTCTTGAAGAACATCAACAGGGAAAAATCATCGTTGAAGGTATTGAACTTACCAATGACCTACGAAACATCAATCGTATCCGTCAGGAAGTCGGTATGGTCTTTCAACAATTCAATCTGTTTCCACACCTGACGAACCTACAGAATATAACTTTAGGTCCTATTAGAGTAAGAAAAATGACAAAAAGCGAGGCAAAGTCTGAGGCTTTAGCGCTATTGGAACGGATGGATATTGCTGATCAAGCCGAAAAATATCCTTCGGAGATTTCGGGTGGACAGCAGCAGCGTGTCGCAATCGCAAGAGCATTGGCAATGGAACCAAAAATCATGCTGTTTGATGAACCGACCAGTGCGCTTGACCCAGAAATGATTACAGAAGTTTTAGACGTAATGCGTGAACTTGCACATTCAGGCATGACAATGCTTGTTGTTACGCATGAGATGGGATTTGCGCGCGAAGTCGCTGACCGAATTCTTTTTTTTGACGAAGGGATGATTGTGGAGGATGCAGCACCTGCAGATTTCTTTGATAATCCACAGCATGAACGTACAAAACTTTTTATCTCGCAAACACTGCAACATTAGGATATTGGTATGGAATTTGATCAATGAAAAAGAATATGATTTTTCAAAAGGTGAACGTGGTAAATTCTACAATGAAGAAGCCGTTTTTCAAACGCCTATCTATCTTGAGAAAAATGTTGATGACTTTATGCAGTATCTCGCTGATGTCAAGGGGAAAGACGTTGGCGAACTTGTAAATGAATTACTACGTCACAACATTCAATTGATTCAAAGAATCCAATAAAAACAGATTTATTGTCTCATCAGACACAAACAAATTTGTTTACATCTTGAGACATATCAGTTAGTAAGCAGTTTGCAGAAGCATAATCGGAATCGTTTCTGAAATTGATGGTGTATAAGATGATAGCAGAAGCACGTTGCTGACTGGGGGACGCTTGAGAACATCTATAACAATGTCTTGCAGATCGTCAGTCAATTCGGATAAACCTGTGAGTGGAAAACTCCGAGGCCCTATGTCAGTCTTCTGAGCAAGTAAGGAATATTCCAAAAAAGTCATCCCAACAGCTCTACGTTCCTGCTTGTTAAGTCGGAGCAATATGTGGGGTGTCAACTCAATACCTGTTGCTTGTTCACCGGGGGCAAAGGAGATATAGAGTGTATCGCTTACTTCATCGTAGTTATAAATTGGTTGGTTCATTGCTGTTTTTCACCTTATCTGTTTTTGGTAAGCTGTGACAATGTAGTTATTTGAAATAGGTTTGCCATCCGAATTTTCATGATACCTGAACAGGACGATTGCAATTATGTGAGTATTATCTACTGGTAAGTCATTAAAGGTGTTACATAACGATATTTTTGTGGGTTCAACGAATCTTGTGATCTTGTTCCGTGGCGAATTGTCACCTTTAGATGCTCCTCATAATTAGTCATCTCTGGGTGGTTAATTGAAGCAATAATATGCTGCCAGCGTTCATGTGTTAGATAAATTTCATTTCTATAAACTGGACACATAGAAGAAAAGAAAAAAGTCACTGAACCAATACAACGCAATTTCCCTGGTTCAAGAACAGACTTTTTGTAGAATAATCTATTTCATTGAAAAAGCAGAAATAAAAAGAGAATAACAAGAATCAGACAGATAGCACCAAAAACGCCACAACAGCCGCGCTCTGTATAGCCTATTACTACTAAAGCCACAAAGAACATTACTACTAAAATAAACGCTAATAATTCAACCACAAGATTTGACCTCCTTTTTATATTGACCTCAACATCGCCCACAATATATCGGCATAGCACTTGTCGCACATAAAACAGGTAAGGCAGTGAAGACAGAGTTGAGAAAAAAGAGAAGAAGAATGCAAACCACCAGGGCGAAGTGTCCCTTTAACCCACCTGCATCCATCATGCGTTGTCCAGCGGATGCCAGGTGATGTCATGAGACTCTCTTTAGATGTTTAAAGACTCGCTTCAATTTGCTTTTTATTTTACCATACAAAGTAGGAAAAAGGATATGAAAAACACATCATGCGGTTAAAAGATAAAATAGCCATTGTCACAGGAGCAGGACGCGGTATCGGTAGAGCAATAGCCATTCGATTTGCCGAAGAGGGAGCTAAAGTTGTCGTTGATGATGTGAACGATGCCATCGGAACCGCCACCGTTTCTGCTATCACCGATACAGGCGGCGAAGCACTATTCGTTAACGCTGATGTCTCTGATGCTGCAGATGCAGAAAAACTCATAACTAAGGCTGTCAATGTTTATGGAACAGTTGATATACTCGTAAACAACGCTATCTGTTCTACAGAAGATGTCCTAAACAATAACTGGGAAGCAAACTTAGCGGTTGCACTTCAAGGCACAAGCCATTGTAGTAACGCTGTTATACCAACTATGCAACAGAGAGGCGGTGGTAGTATTGTCAACATCGCATCAGTCAACGGTCTCATTGGGCTGCAGGGAATTCACGCGTATTCTGCCGCGAAAGGTGGTGTAATTGCCTTGACCCGCTCTATGGCAGTTGCACACGGTAAGGACAATATTCGTATCAACTGCATCTGCCCGGGCACTGTGCAAACCGAAGTCTGGGAACCAATGATTGAACGAAATCCGCGTATATTAGATGAAATTACACCGTGGTATCCGTTGGGACGTATCGGGAAACCAGTGGACATCGCAAATGCAGCGCTTTTCCTTGCATCCGATGAGGCAAGTTTTGCAACAGGGGCAGTTTTCGTTATTGATGGTGGATTGACTGCTGGCAACCATCAGTTTCCGATTTAGATGGTGGTTTAAAGGTAGTAGACACGCTCCGCGTGCCGTAACAAATACAAAAAGGGGCAATGAATTGCGCGACTACAAACGGCGCCACTATAAAATGAAGAAACACAGGAAATTTGCTACAGTCTACAGTGTTATGCTAAGCAATTATAAACATCAAATTCACAAGGAGAAACCCAATGGTAACAAAAGAACAAGTTGACTTTTTTCAGGAAAACGGATATCTCAAATTCGGTAAAGTTTTAGATAGCGATGGTGTCCAAACCATGCGCGCAGGATTAGACACAATTATTGAATTGGAACTCAACGAAGGTGATGATTCATCACCGGAATTCAAATACGGGCATGACCGTCAAGGACAGCGACTCCATAGAGGTAGAGATCACCCACGTGCAATCCATCAATTCGTCAATATGTGGAAACGCGAACCCAGTTACGAGGCAGCTATCCATAATCCGCATATTGCAAAGACAGCATGTGCATTATTGGATACTCCTGAAGTTCGTCTATGGCATGATCAAGTTATTTCTAAACCGCCACAAGATAACGGACATTTCGGTTTTCATCACGATTTCTTCTTTTGGCCCCTCAGTCCTCCGAACATTGTGAGTTGTTGGCTTGCTTTAGACGATGCCACTGTGGACAGCGGATGCATGCACGTCATGCCGAAAAGTCACAAGGATGTACGTTTTTCGGTTGAAGCAAGAGCAGCCTTTAACGCGGAAACAGCAAAAGCACAAGAAGAAGGACGTGAACCACCACCGAATCCGTGGTCAGAAAGACGGAATTTGGACATCAGTCACGGCATTCCAGTGGAGTTAAAAGCAGGCGAGTGTATGTTTCATCACTGCCTTAACTGGCACGGCACGCCGCCAAATGTTACAGACCATCAACGTCGCGCATTTGTCATGATTTTCATGGCGAAGGATGTTTGCTATAACAACGCGCAATCTCCAGGACACGTCCTTGTGCCAACAATTGAAGTTGCTGATGGCGAACCGCTTGTCGGTGATGGATTTCCGGTTGCATAACGAGGTTGGATACTGAGATGCAAGATTCAACATTTATTACAAGAGTTTTCCTTAATAACTATAAAAGTATTGCTGCATGTGATGTGCAGTTGCAGCCTTTGACGTTTCTCGTAGGGCGCAATGGTGCGGGCAAAAGTAATTTTCTTGATGCGCTGCGATTCGTCGCGGACGCGTTGAATACATCTTTAGAGCACGCAATACGCGATCGTGGAGGAATTAATAATGTCCGTCGCCGTTCTCGTGGACACCCGAACCATTTCAGTGTAGGCTTTGAATTCGTTCTTCCTGAGGGTTTTATCGGATACTATGCCTTCCGTATCGGTGCTCGTAAACGAGATGACCGCACACGCGATAAATACGTTGAATATAGGGTTCAGACTGAGAGGTGTAAACTAATTAAAGATAAACTTCTCACACCTGAGATATATTTCCGTGTAGATGAAGGTACTGTAACCGACACAAATATAAAGGTTGCACCTGCGGCTTCTCCGGATCGCCTCTATCTGTTAAACGCTTCAGGTTTACCTGAAATTCGTCCTATCTATGATGCGTTCTCTCAGATGGGGTTCTATAATCTCAATCCAGACAAAATCCGAGATCTACAAGCACCAGATCCTCGCAATGTACTTGCACGTGACGGAGGTAACCTCACAAGTATCTTTTCACAACTTTCACCGCCTGTGAAGGAAAACATTGAGGAATATCTTGCAGCAGTTGTTCCTGGTGTACATAAGGTAAATGTCAAGGAATTTGGACCGAAAGAAACATTGGAATTCAGGCAAGATGTTGCAGGTGACGAACACAAATGGAGATTTCTTGCAAATAACATGTCTGATGGTACGCTCCGTGTGTTAGGAATTTTGGTAGCACTGTTTCAAGGGAATCTAGACGCACACGAACGCGTACCACTCGTCGGAATTGAAGAACCAGAAACGGCACTTCACCCCGCAGCAGCCGGGGTGTTGCTGGATGGACTTCAAGATGCTGCTGAGAAGACTCAAGTTATCGTCACCAGCCATAGTGCAGATCTACTTGATGATAAGAACTTGGATGTGGACTCAATTCTTGCTGTTGAAGCAGATAATGGAAATACAATGATCGCCCCAGTAGATGAAGCAAGCAGATCGGCGTTGCATGATAAACTATATACAACCGGAGAACTTTTACGTCGTGATCAATTACAACCTGATCCGGCATTTATAATTTCCGATGAAAAGGTGAAACAATTGGATTTGTTTGATATCAAGATCGGGAAACCCAGTCAAAGGAAGGACAAGGTAGAATCCAAATGACAATTAAATTCGATTGCATTGTTGAGGGGCATGGTGAAGTACAATCTGTTCCAGTGCTGATTCGACGTATCGCAGCGGAACTTTATCCAGAATTGACAATTGACATACCGCGTCCTATTCGCGTTCATAGGGATAAGGTTGTTAAAGACGATGAACTTGAGCGAGAAGTAGAATTCGCAGCTCGGAAGATTCAGGGGCAAGGGGCCATACTTATTATTCTTGACAGTGGAAATGATTGCCCCGCTGAACTGGGACCTACACTACTTCACAGAGCATCGCAAGCTCATAGCAATCTACCGATTGCCGTTGTCCTTGCTAAACAAGAATTTGAGGCGTGGTTCCTTGCAGCAGCTGAGTCACTTCGTGGGAAAAGAGGATTAAAAAATGATATTAATCCTCCGAATAATCCAGAAGCAATCCGTGGTGCAAAAGAGTGGTTACGCCAACGAATGCAAAGCGGTAACACGTATCGTTCTAAACGCGACCAACCTGCGCTCGCAGCACTTTTTGACATCACACAAGCACGTCACGCAGATTCGTTTGATAAGTGTTACGGAGACATCGGCCGCTTTCTTGAAGAATTGCAAAAAGCAAATGATTCAACAAGTGAATAACCATGAAGGAATATAGTCTATCGCATCAAATTTACCAACTAAAATGGAGGATTCAAAATGGAAAACAAACCAAATGTCATTTTTGTTCTAACAGACGACCAGGGACCTTGGGCAGCAGGTTGCTGCGGTAACGACGAGGTTCGAACCCCTTTTATTGACCAACTTGCTGCAGAAGGCACACGCTTTCCTAACTTCTTCTGTACGAGTCCTGTGTGTTCGCCGGCACGTGCAAGCCTGATGACCGGACGCATCCCATCGGCACACGGCGTACACGACTGGATTCGTGATGGAAATATGCCACCTGACTCCTCACGTTATCTTGAAGGATTGACCTGCTATACCGACGTACTTGCAGAAAATAATTATACGGTGGGTTTAAGCGGTAAATGGCACCTTGGAGATAGTGTAACACCTCAGCACGGTTTTAGTCACTGGTTTGCTCTGCCCACAGGTGGTAGTAAATATAACGATGCGAATATGATTCGAGATGGACAGGTAGAGCAGCAAACTGGCTACCTCACCGATGTTATAACCGATGATGCCTTGGATTTTATCTCTGCAAATAGCGAAGGTCCGTTCTATCTCAGCGTCAACTATAACGCACCGCACACCCCATTTACAGGGCACCCACAAGACATCGTGGATTCCTACGATGATTGTCCGTTTAAGACATGTCCACAAGAACCTTTGCATCCGTGGGCAGTGCAAGGTGCAGCAGCACACATGGGCAATCGCGAGTCGTTAAAAGGTTATTTCGCTGCGATAACGGCACTCGATTTAAACGTTGGACGCATTTTAGAACGACTTGCTGAGTTAGGTATTCGTGAAAACACCCTTGTCGTTTTCAGCAGTGATAACGGTTATTCATGTGGACATCACGGTTTTTGGCATAAAGGCAATGGCACATTTCCGCTAAATATGTATGAAAATTCGGTCAAGGTGCCCTTTGTTATCAGTCAACCCGGTAGGATTCCGGAAGGACGCGTCAGTGAGGCAATGGTAAGTCAATACGATTTCATGCCGACACTTCTCGATTATCTCGGTTTGCCTGACCCGAATGACGACATGTCACCCGGCAGAAGTTTTGTCTCCGCACTCACCGGAGAAACAAACGATGCGAAAGATGAGATATGATCCGCACGCAAGAGTGGAAATATGTCCACCGTTATGCTTATGGTCCGCATGAACTGTATGACTTGGTGAAAGATCCTGGAGAACGCAATAATCTAATAGATGAAAAGGAACATAACGCACTCGTCAGCAACATGCGACAACAGATGGGCGCGTGGTTTGAGCGATATGTGGTGCCGGAGTTAGATGGTGCAAGGTGTTCAGTCACTGGCGGTGGGCAAGCAGCAAAGATTGGAGAAGGTAATTACGGCGAAGATTCCTTCCATCCAAGATACGCTCCACCTCGACGAAATGTGTAGACACCATATCTTTATTTCTATCAGGCGCGCGGTATCAAAAGGAGAAGGCATGTCAGATCAGGAGAGAAACCAGACTGCGAACATTTCACGCCGGCGTTTTTTGAAAAACATTGGTACTGGGACTGTTGCTGCGACGGTTGCGCCAACGATCTTGATTGGTGCAGAGAAAACAGGAGGAAATCAAATGCAAAACCAACCAAATGTCATTTTTATTTTAACCGATGACCAAGGACCTTGGGCAGCAGGTTGTTGCGGCAACGATGAAGTCCGTACACCTTTTATCGACCAACTCGCTTCAGAAGGAACACGTTTTCCCAATTTTTTCTGCACAACTCCCGTTTGCTCTCCAGCACGCGCGAGTCTAATGACCGGACGCATCCCGTCAGCACACGGTGTGCATGATTTTTGCCGTGAGGGCAGCATGCCGCCTAATGCTGAACGTTATCTTGAAGGTTTAACCTGCTATACCGATGTTCTCGCAGAGAATAATTACACCGTCGGTTTGAGTGGTAAGTGGCATCTTGGTGATAGCTTAACACCACAACATGGCTTTAGTCACTGGTTTGCTATGCCCTTAGGCGGAAGCAGATACAACAACGCCAACATGATTCGAGATGGAAAAGTTCAGAGACAACCCGGCTACTTGACTGACGTAATTACCGATGACGCGTTGGATTTCATATCTGCAAATAGCGAAGGACCATTTTACCTCAGTGTTAACTACAACGCGCCACATACCCCGTTTAACGGACATCCAAAAGATATCGTAGATTCTTATGATGATTGTCCGTTCAAAACATGTCCACAGGAAGCATTACATCCGTGGGCAGGACGCGGCACAGACCAACACATGGGCAATCGCGAATCGTTGAAAGGTTATTTCGCAGCGATAACGGCACTTGATCTAAACGTCGGAAGCATTTTAGAACGACTTTCTGAATTAGATATCCGCGAAAACACCCTTGTCGTTTTTAGCAGCGATAATGGATACTCATGTGGGCATCACGGATTTTGGCATAAAGGCAACGGCACATTCCCATTGAATATGTATGAGAACTCGGTTAAGGTGCCCTTCATCATGAGTCAACCCGGTAGAATCCCAGAGGGACGCGTCAGCGAAGCGATGGTGAGCCAATACGATTTCATGCCCACACTTCTCGATTATCTCGGTTTACCTAACCCGAATGACGACATGTCACCCGGCAGAAGTTTTGTCTCCGCACTCACCGGAGAAACAAACGATGCGAAAGATGAGATGTATGATACGCACGCAAGAGTGGAAATATGTCCACCGTTATCCTTACGGTCCGCATGAATTGTATGACTTGGTGAAAGACCCTGGAGAGCGGAAAAATCTAATAGACAACAAGTCGCAAAAAGCATTGATAAGCGATATGCGGCGACAGATGGGCGCATGGTTTGAGCGGTACGTAGACCCACGCTTGGACGGCACAAGATGTGCAGTCACCGGCAGAGGACAAAAGGCAAAAATTGGAGATGGGGTGTATGGTGAAGATGCCTTCAATCCAAGGGATACAAGCCCTCGACGAAACAGATAGAGTTTTTCTAATTTAAGGCTATTCATCTTGAAAAGAAAGGAGTGATATGGCGAGTGCGTTTGCCCCTGGCAACATTTCGTGTGTTTTTAAAATAATTCCGCACACCGATCCAGCACGGATGCATTCTCTCGGCATGGGTTTCACCGTCACAGAGGGTGTCCAAGCCACCGCTTCGGAGTATCATGAAACAAAGGTACTATTCAACGGGGAGGACATCAATTTTCCGACAGTCCGCGCTGCAGTCGATCGACTCATCCAAAATACAGACACAACAGGTATAAAAGTCCATCTTACGTCCCCGCTTCCACTGGGTTGCGGTTTTGGACTAAGCGGAGCCGCTGCACTTGCTACAGCCTACGCGCTGAACGAACTAATAGGGACACAAAAAGAAAATGAAGAACTCGCAATGATAGCGCATGTGGCTGAAGTTGAAAACCGAACAGGGTTAGGTGATGTCTGTTCACAATATCACGGAGGTTGTCTGGTTAAGTTGAAGGAAGGTTTGCCTCTGGTAGCCGACGAATTATCAATTCCTGAACAACCTATCTATTATCGGTATTTTGGGTCAATTCAGACGAGTGAAGTACTCAGAAACAGTGAACAGACGAAATGTATCAACAGTGCTGCGGATACAGCGTTAGATGCTTTGCAAAGACTTACAAATATTCAGCCGAATCCTGAACTATTTACCGCTTGTTTTGTAGTAGCCAAACAATTTTCTGTAGAAAGTAGGTTGCTAAGCGATGCACGAGTAATAGACACAATAGCACAGATTGAGGCTGCAGGTGGTGTTGCTTCAATGATTATGCTGGGAAATGGAGTTTTCAGCACGCACGCGTTTGATGGCGCAACAGAGACGCGACTTTCTAAAAATCCTGCACGACTCATCTAAAACGGAAATTTTACGTCTTATACTTAATTATCTCGTGATGCTGGAGTTGTGATGAGAGCGAAAGTTACAGTTTTCTTAGCGTTTTTTGTAGCATCTTCAGCCTTTTGTGCGATGGATATTGAAGATGTGACGTTTGGGTTTAACGATGGCTATAAGTCGGGGAAATGGGCACCCCTGAGTGTTACCGTGAGGAGTCAGAATGCCCCCAACCCATTTATTGGAGAACTCGCGGTTGAAGTACGTAATTTCTATTCGGATGAGACTATTTACCGTTATGCGACTCCGCTACAGCTGAGTAAAACCGATCTGAAATATAAAAAACTTTACATCTATTGTCCTAAGACCGCAATAAGACTTTTCATTCAACTGGTTCAAACAAGGCGGAACGATAAGGAAATTGAGTTCATCAATTCAGAACCAAGCGCTACACAAGAAATCTCACCACCGACACCAATAAAAAACAAAGACTATTTCGTGTTGGTATTAGCACCGAGTGGAGACAAACTACAGAAATTTGTTGGTAAAAAACAATTAGATGAAGATAGCACACAAGGACACATCAGATACCTGCCGAATTCTAATGCAATGCCGGGACAGTGGATAGGTTATAGTGCTGTTGATCTAATGGTTATTCGTGAGGTTTCACTCACTGAGAGACGTATTTCTAAACAACGGCAAAAAGCACTATTAGAATGGATACAGCGTGGCGGGACACTTGTCGTTTCAGGCGGCAGCAATTTTCGCTATCTGAAAGGTAGTTTTGTTGAACAATTTCTTCCGGTAAATTTGATACATGAAGAGACAATTGATAAGGTGTCGCCTGCCTTACAACAATTCGGACTTAATACAGAAGATGCAATATCTACGTTTAAAAGTATTCATTTTGAATCAAAACCCGGATGTCATACTTTGCTCGGAACAGATGAGCAGATTTACATTGCAAAACGAAACTTTGGAAGCGGACAGATTATATGTTTGGCTTTTGATTACAATGCACCACCATTTTCAGACTTGAAAGTAGGAGAAACCTTTTGGCGTTGGCTGCTCACAACTCATGGAAAATCACCAAGATTGTTTGCTGAACAGTATGAACCGTTTCGGCAACATGAGGAAAAGATACATAAACAGTTTCTATCGAAAATGCCGACACAGATTCCACTGATTAAACTTTTGGCTATTGTCTTACCGATATATCTGCTTAGTTTTGGTGGTTTTACCCTCTATTTTGGGAAGCGTGGACAATCTCTACAAAAGAGAAATATAAGTTATTGGATCGGAGGGTTAATTTTCGTGTTTATATCTGTTAGTGCTATTGGCGTTGCGCGGGCAGTTCTGCCTAAGAAGATAGAAACAGATCGTATTTCAATATTGTCAATCTATCCTGAACAGAAAAACGCACACTTGCAAACATATATGTCTCTTAGGACTACTGCACGCAACAAAATATCAATTGCGCTGGCACAAAACACTTTTATTCGTCCTTTAAGAACAGAGAGTATTGCGAAGCCATCACAATTCTTTCAAGGCACACCGTTTCAACTGCAAGCGGTCTCTTTAGAACCGTGGAGTCCCAGCACTTATGTCCAAAAGACGTTTTTTCCGCTGAATACGCAACAATATCGGATAACACTTGAGAATGCTTGGAGAATTATAGGTGAAGAAGCAACTCACTTGGGAACAATCACACTTGACAGTAGTGTTTTATGGTCATTAGAACCATCAAGTAAAACAATAAACAAAATACCTCCCGACGACGATCTTGATGGAACTCGAAAAGCGTTGGCAAAAATATTACAACAGGAAGGTTTACTACAGTATCTGTTGAAATCGGAAAATGCCCTTACTGTTGACAAAGCACAGAAGCGCAAGGTATTAATTGGGTGGACTTCACAGTTGAAACAAGTTTCAACGATTCCGCTCATGCCAACAAATGAGAATGTTACCGCAAATGATGAAACGTTAGTTATAATGTATCTTGATGAAAAAGACAAAGGGATGTAAGTCACCTCACGCTACACTTGTAGGCGATGAGAGGTAAACAAATGGATGTTCTATCGCTCGGAATTTTTGTGGTTGATGTGCTTGGAAGACCTATCGACCGTTTTCCAGAAAAAGGAAAACTGGAACTATTCGATCAATTGGAAATCCACGCTGGTGGTTGTGCTAACAATACTGCGATTGTGCTCTCACGGCTTGGTGTTTCTGTTGGTGCTATGGGAAAAATTGGCACCGACCATTTTGGAGATTTAATTCTGCAAACCCTTACGGATAACCGCGTTGACACCGCAGGCGTCCAGCGAGATGCAAACGTGAACACCTCTTTTACATTCGTAGCAATTGCTTCCGACGGCGAACGAAGTTTTTGCCACTATATCGGGGCGAACGGTGAACTGAGTGAAGATGATCTCAATTGGGATGTTATTAAAACTGCTAAAATTCTCCATATCGCAGGAGCGCTCGTCATGCCAAAATTTGATGGGCAACCCATGGCGAATGTCCTCAAAAAAGCGAAAACATTTGGGATAACGACTTCACTTGACACGGCATGGGACGCAACGGGAAAATGGCTGGAAACGTTGGAACCGTGTTTGCCTTTTGTTGACATCTTTCTGCCGAGCTTGATTGAAGCAGAACATCTCACAGGCACATCCGAACTGCAAGAAATATCCAAATTTTTGAGGAACTACGGTATCAATACTATTGGAATTAAAATGGGGGAACGCGGTAGTTACGTTTCAACTCCTGATGATGAACTGTTTGCCCCCGCATATTCTGTGAATGTTATTGATGCGACTGGTGCTGGCGATGCTTATGTAGCAGGTTTTCTCGCCGGAACGGTAAAAGGATGGGATCTCAAAACAACAACCGAACTGGCATCAGCAACTGGAGCTGCTTGCGTAACTGCTATCGGAACGACCGCAGGTATCCAAAACCTTGAAGAAACCATGAAAATCTGTAAAGGTGACACAGTATCGTGAAACGAAAATAGGAAGATATATCATGAATAATTCTGCAATCGTCCAAACAGAAAACCTGTCCAAATGGTACGGCGAAGTCATGGGTGTGAATGACGTCACATTGAAGATTCACTCTGGAATAACCGGTTTGCTTGGTCCCAACGGTGCAGGTAAAACAAGTTTACTCAAATTAATGACAGGTCAACTCAAACCGAACAAGGGAGACATCACTGTTCTAAATCAACCTGTTTGGAACAACTATATTCTAACGCAGCGTGTCGGTTACTGCCCGGATATTGAATTAGCCTACCAATTTATGACCGGTTTTGAGTTTATCTCCTTTTTCGCAACGTTGAGCGGATATGAGAAGGCAGATGTGGAACCACGGAGTCTAAAAGTGCTTGAAACGGTAGACATGCTTTCTGCAAAGGATAAGCCGATTGGGTCCTACAGCAAAGGAATGCGACAGCGTATAAAACTGGCACAAGCACTTGTGCATGATCCGGAACTCCTTTTCTTGGACGAGCCGCTCACCGGACTTGATCCAATTGGCAGGCGACATATCATGAATCTGCTTTCAGAACTTTCAGAACAAGGAATCAGCATGGTTGTCTCAAGCCATATCCTCTATGAGATAGAAGCGATTACAGAAACAATCCTACTTATCCATCAAGGACGAATCCTCGCGGAAGGCACTATCTCCGACATCCGCGAACTGATTGATGAACACCCACATAAAGTCTTCATGAATGCTGACGAACCGCGCCGTTTAGCACAAACCTGCCTTCCGTTTGAGGATATCCTCAGCGTCACCTTCGGTGATAAGGCAGGGGATGTTATCATTGAAACAGCAAAACCGGATGCATTTTACGCTCGCCTCCCGCAAATCCTCATTGAAAACGAATTGAACGTTTCTCAACTCTACTCACCTGATGACAACCTCTCTGCTGTATTTAAGTATTTAGTTGGTTGATCGCTTTTCTTGCACAGGCGTTAATTTAACGTAGGCAACACGTGCGTTTAGCATTGATTTGGTTTTAGTCGGCCCCAGCGGGGCGGAATGTTTATAGAAACGCGGCACCCTCGTATATAAGCCCCAGCGGGACGATATGTGATGTGAATAGGTAGGTTGAAATTATACACATACCGCTCCTACGGAACTCAAGAGATTGATGCCTTGTTTTTCTATAAACATAGCGTCCCTATGGGACTAAAGAGACTATCTTATTCTCAAAAATGCTTAAATTGACGGCTATGGTGTGGTTTCCTAATCGCACCTATCAGGGACGTTAACATTTTCAAATTCTACTAAACCCTCCTTGAATCTATTTTTCCTCAAAATTATGTAACCATTTCACACCATACCCGCGTCACTATATATTGATAAAACATTAATCAATCTACCACTGTCTTGAGGTGTCTGATGAAAAACGAAGATGTTGAACTGATACACCGCATCCTCGCAGGTGATGAAACTGCCTTTGTAGATTTGGTCAAGAAATATCAAAAGCAGGTGCATGCACTCGCTTGGCGGAAAATAGGTGATTTTCACATTGCCGAGGAAATTACGCAGGACACCTTCCTCAAAGTCTATCAGAAACTTTCTACACTGAAAGATCCAAATCAGTTTTCTGGATGGCTTTATGTAATCGCAACCCGGCAATGTCTCTCATGGCTTCGTAAAAAACGTATTGAAACTGAATCACTGGAAGATATAGACACCGAGTGGATAGATGAGACAGCATATTCCCGATATGTTGCAGAGGAACATGCAAAAACTACGACAGAGGCACAACGCGAGGTTGTGAAAAAGCTGCTTGCGAAACTGAAAGAGAGTGAACGCACGGTAATGACACTCCACTATTTTGGTGAAATGACAGTTGAAGAGATCAGTCGTTTCTTAGGTGTATCTACAAGTGCGATCAAGATCCGTCTTCACCGTGCGCGGCAACGTCTAAAAAAGGAGGAACCAATGATTAGAGAGGCACTTAGCAACTTCCAACTATCCCCAAACCTTACCGACAATATCATGCAAAAGGTCGAACATATCAAACCCGCTGCGCCATCAGGAAGCAAACCGTTAGTGCCGTGGGTGATAGGTGCATCAACTGCGCTTTTGATTGTGCTGATGCTCGGTATAGGTAGCCAATACTTAGCGCGTTTCCAACAACCCTATAGTTTAGATACACAGTCTGATATGGCAGTGGAATTGGTTGATACACCTGTTGTCCAGAACATTGAGGAAAAACCGGATATTCGAAATCAGTTAGGAAAAAATACAGAAAATCAAGGTAATAGTGATGGTGATGGTCAGGAATCGAATCAGATGGTGTCTGACAAAGGAGACTATACGAAATGGAATTTACCTAAAGGAGCCAAAGCGCGTCTCAGCAAAGGTAGCATAAATGATATAAGCTTTTCACCAGACGGAACTCAAATTGCTGTAGGAAGTGCTACAGGCGTTTGGGTTTATGATATTCAGACTGGTAATGTACTTTCACTACTTACTAATCATAAATCTCTTACGGGTAAGGTAGCGTTCTCTCCAGATGGTAAAACATTAGCAACTGGAAGGTATGACAGAATCTCACTGTGGGATATAGGCACTGGAAAGCTTATAAAATCCTATAAAAGAGAGGAGTCGGTGATACATACGCTGAAAATCACTGGCGATGGTAAAACCCTCCTCTGTAAAGGTTACGACGGTTCAGTTCGATTATGGGATATTGCTACTGGAGAAAAAAAGGATTTCCTGTCGAAATCCGCCCAAGGATTTAACGCACTACTGAGGCACGTTTTAGGAAGTAATGTTACAGAAGCAGACTTATACCTAAATAAGAATAACGACGATAGTATTTTCGCAGTCGGTTTTGAGAATGGTGAAATTCGATTGGAAGATGCCATAACAGGAGAACACCTGAAAACGCTTCAAGATCGTAAAGGTCGCAAAAATTATGTCCACCAGTTAGCATTCTCCCCAGATGGAACTCTACTTGTATCTAATACTTCCGAAACACCACTACATTTATGGAATGTTAACTCCGGAAAATTATTAAACACACTGACTGAAAATCCAAGAATACGCGGAATCCTAACATTCTCTAAAGATGGTAAAACTTTAGCCTGTCAGTCGTCCAAAATGGTTGAGTTATGGGATGTTGCTACCCAAACACTTCGTGCTACTCTTACTGAAATTGATGTATTGACATTTTCACCAGATTCTAAAACTGTTGCAGGAGCGAATTGGAAGGGTGAAATCAAAGTTTGGGATTCAAATACCGGGGACAAATTGCTTTCCTTTACAACAAGACATATAAATGGAATTCAATCATTGGTATATTCACCTGACAGCAAAACCATAGCAAGTGAACATGGTGGAACAATTCAGTTGTGGGATGCCATAAACTTTACTCAGATGTCTAAACGTATACATATTAAAACTTGGGGTCCTGCTATAGTATTTTCTAATGATGGTAAAATAATAAAAATCGGAGAAAAATTCATATATAAGAAACATTCCCGAGGGTCACATGTCAAGGAGAGTCTTATCGGCACGGTGAGTTTATGGAATACAAGTACAGGGAACAAGTTGTACGATTTTAGTGTCGAATCACACTCAGGAGAATTGCCTAAACTACCGGCACGTTCAAGGTACTCCTCGGGAATATACGGTAACGCTGTCTTTTCTCAAGATGGTAATATGTTTGCCGTTGCACTAAATTCAACTCATGCTACTAAAGATAACAAATTCAGTATTTACTTATGGGGAGTTTCGGAAAATCCGTTCAAGCAGTCACATACCATTCTCAAAGGTCATTCAAAAAATATCAATGTGCTTGCCTTCTCTCCAAGCAGCTCTAAACTTGCCAGCGGAAGTGAGGATGGAACAATTCGAATCTGGAATACAAGGACTGGCACAGAGATTTCAAGTTTGTCATCGGACAAGACCCGTGCTTTAGCTTTCTCTGTTGATGGTAAAATCCTGGCAAGTGGAAGCACAGATGGGACAATTCGCCTATGGGATGTTGCTATGAAGACACAACTGAAGACTCTTGAAGTGGAAAATGATACTGAGAACGTATTGGCAATTTCTCCTGACAACGAAATTCTTGCGAGTGGAACTCATGAAGGGGTAATTCATCTATGGGACATTGCTACAGGCAACAAGTTGTCTACTCTTGAAGGACATTCTGATTGGGTTAGCTCGTTAACATTCTCTCCGGACGGAAAAACGCTTGCGAGTGGTAGCAGTGATGGCGCCTTATTTCTCTGGAATCTCCCCTAAATTGAACGATTCTTGTTTAACTATTGCAGATTTACCATATCCGTAGGCTGCCCTAACTGCACCAATGCACCAATATTCGGTTCATCGGTTGCCAATGCTGCAAAACTACCATCACAGATAGCACGCCGAATCCCGCGCATCAGACTAACATAAAAATGCAAGTTGTGCAGTGTGTGCAACTGCGAACCGAGAATCTCATTTTCTATATGCAAATGTCGGAGATATGCACGCGTAAAATTTTGGCATGTATAACAACTACATGCAGGATCTAAAGGGTTAAAATCACGCGTATATTTTGCGTTTTTAATTCGGACGATGCCTTCAGAGGTAAAGAGTGAGCCGTTGCGAGCGTTCCGAGTCGGCATCACACAATCGAACATATCAATACCGCAACGGACACCATATACCAAATCTTCTGGTGTGCCAACACCCATGAGGTAGCGGGGTTTATCTTCTGGTAGCAGCGGTGCGATGTATGCCAACATTTCGGACATCAAATCCTTTTCTTCGCCAACGCTCAACCCGCCGATAGCGTATCCCGGAAAATCAAGTGATACTGTGCCTTCCACACTTGCAAAGCGGAGATCGCGTTCCATCCCTCCTTGCACAATTCCGAATAGTAGTTGGTTCGGATTTTGGTGTGCTTTTTTACTCCGTTCTGCCCAACGCAACGTCATCTCCATTGAGTTCTTGAGGTAATCATACTCGTTAGGCAAAGCAGGGCATTCATCAAACACCATGATAATATCTGCCCCGAGCGCATTCTGAATTTCAATGGAACGTTCGGGACTAATAAAACGTTCCGTGCCATCTATAGGAGAACGGAACGTGACACCCTCCTCCGTTATTTTTCGCAATGGGCCGAGGCTGAATACTTGAAACCCCCCGCTATCGGTTAATATAGGTTTATCCCATCCCATAAACTGATGCAAACCGCCTGCTTCTTGGACAATCTCGTGACCGGGACGGAGATAAAGGTGGTAGGTATTGGCAAGGATGATTTCTGCCTGAATCTGTTCGGATAGCGTTTCGGGTGTGCATGCTTTGACGGTGCCGCGGGTGCCTACAGGCATAAAAATCGGGGTATTTACAGTGCCATGTGCAGTGTGGAGCTTGCCAACGCGTGCTTCAGTCTCTTTGTCTTTTTGAATGAGAGTGTAGGTTTTTTGGGTGTCTTCCATTGTCGGCATTTTATCATAACCCTATCCAATAATCAAGTCCAATGATAGAATCCACAGAGCCATCCAATTCTCCAATAATTTCTTCCTTTGCCAAAATTCCGAAAATACACGTCAACCGCCATGCTGAAATCAAAATCCACGCTCAGCGGAGATGGAAAAAGTATCAACACCCAACTTTTTCGGCGAACTTATTGGAAATATATTGGATATCTATTGTCCAGCAAACCATAAAAACTTCTAATCACCACATAGAATCAGGTATAATATCAGTATAGAAAACAAAATGGATCCCTAAAACACCCAACCAAAAATCCACGCAAAACCGGGCGGAGAGAATGTTGAAATTACTTAGCAAAAATGGCAGAGAATCAAACAAGTTGCAAGCACGCAAGAAACTCAGAATGCTGCTCAGAAATATACCAATTTAGCCATAATTATTGAAAAATTGGGAAAGGCGCAGAAGTCCTAAATTAAAAATTAATACCATAATAAAAAACCATTCTAAACTCAATCATAGACTGAGTTTATAGTGAATTTCAAAAATATACCGCGGTATGAAAAAACATACCGTATGGTAACATTTTCGGTAGAAACGATCTCAAAATCGCGACTTTACGACTTGAACGGATGAAAAAGCGAAAATTGAACGCCTTTGTAGATTCACTCCATATTTGTTGTTGATATTCAACCCTAAATTTGCTAAAATTACCCAAAATTCTTGCGAGGATACAAATTAATGGAATGTATCTTTTGTGCGATTGTTGAGGGCAAAATTCCTGCTGCAAAAGTGTATGAAAACGAACACGTTTTCGCTTTTATGGACATTTCCCCAGCGAATCCCGGACATCTTGTTGTTATACCAAAACAACACTATCGGAATATCTTTGATATACCCGCAGAAGTAGCCAGTAAAATTATGGAAGCCGTGGTACCACTCGCTACAGCGATCCGTGAGGCGTTAAATCCAGATGGTCTCAACATGATCCAAAATAATGAAGCAGCTGGATTTCAGACTGTTTTTCATTTTCATCTACACCTCATTCCACGGTGGGAAGCAGATTCATTGCAGCCACTTTGGCAACCGAGGAATGAAGGAAATATTGAAGAAATTAGTAACATTGCTACGAAAATTCGAGAAGCTTTGTAAATTAACAACCCAATTTTAAGAGAAAAACCTATGAACGTTTTGATTACTTCAGCAAGTTCCGAGTTGGCACGCAGATTAGCAGAAGCTGCATCTGAATCACATACGGTCCGCCTAACGGAACTTCAACCTGTTAATACCATTTTTGATTTTGTGCAGAGTGCGTTAGGGCACGACGAGTCGACAAATGAATTGGTGAAAGGCATGGACACCATTGTCCATATCGCAGAAACGCCACCCGAACTTAAGGCAAAATCTGACGAACCTGAGAACTTTGAGATTGATTATCAGACCCGTTGCACCTATAACTTGTTGATGGCTGCATCGGCAGAAGGTGTCCAACATTTCATCTATGCCAGCACACTCCGTCTGTTTGAGCAGCATGGTAAAGATTGGACTGTTAAAGAGAATTGGAGACCGCGTCCCAGCATTGATGGTTTGGTACTTGCAAAACATCTCGGTGAATTCACATGCAGAGAATTCGCACGGGAAAGGAAAATCAGTGTAACATGTCTCCGACTCGGTGCTATTATTACTGCTGAAGAAGCCGCCAAAGCGGAGTCCAATTCTATGTGGCTTGGAATAAACGATGCAGTCGCAGCATTTCAAGGCGCAATTGATGCACCATCAAGATGGGGCATTTTTCACATCCAGTCGGAGTTCCCCGGTTCTCGCTTTGCTATCAACAAAGCGAAGGGACACCTAAAATTCGATCCACAATTTGTGCTACCAATAAAATAGCAACATATACTGTCCAACACAAACAGGAGAAGATATAGCAATGAAGGTTCTTATTTTAGGTGGAAACGGATACCTCGGGCCTCATGTTGTTAAGGCATTAGAACCCTACTACACCTTGCGCGTAACAGACATAAACGAACTTGATACAAAACATGAATCTATGCATATTGATGTCGGGTCATTAGATCAGGTCTTGCGAGCAGCGGAGGGGATGGATAGCATTATCAACTGCTCAGTGCTTCGCCATGACCGACAATTGGCGTTTGACGTTAGCACACGCGGATGCTATAACATGATGCGCGCTGCTGTTGAACACGGTATCCGTCGTGTTATCAATACCGGTCCACATTTCACCATACAAGGTGATGATTATACAAGTTGGGATTACGAGATTAACCCAGATGTTCCACCGAAGACAAGCACAGGACTCTACCCGTTAACTAAAGGACTTGGACAGGAAATCTGCAAAGTTTTTACCGAGAATTACGACCTCTATGTTCTCTGTTATTTGTTCCTTAGTTTTCAGGACCTAAATTATGAAGCAGAAGGCACTGATCTCAACCCATTTTCTGTCAGTTGGCGAGATGCAGGCAAGGCGTTTCGATTAGGATTAGAAATTGATCTTGAAAAACTACCATCAAAATGTGAGATTTTCAATATCTTCGCGGATTTGCCACATCAGCAATTCTCAAATGCGAAAACGAAACGGATTTTAGGGTTTCAACCACAGGATAATTTTGAGTGGATGTGGCATAAGAAGAAGGGAGTGTAAGATACCCGTACTCCAGCACAGAATGGTTTGCAACCCCAAGAAATCTGTGTTAAATTTGTGGTATATAAACCCGCAAATAAAGCGATTTGTAATCACTATATCATTACATCCTCGGAGGAACGATAATGTCTATCGTTGATGTCCCCACCGAACTAAGAGTTGAACATTTGCTGAATAGTGTTAACGTGGGCATGTCCGCGTTGTAACAACCACAAGTATGCAAAAACACACGCACAGGACCCGCAGACAGTTCAACGCGTACCGCTTTTCAACCCTCGTCAAAAACAGTGGCATAGACATTTTATGTGGAGTGAAGATTTCCTCGTTATTATAGGACGGACACGAACGGGTAGGGCAACAGTTGAAGCGTTGAACATGAATCTTCCACAGCGGATAAATCTGCGTAGAGCATTATTAAGTCTGGGAGAACATCCGGCACAAATTAGTTTATGAACATCCAACTCCTTGCACATCGGGGTGGCATGGGACGCGCACCTGAAAACACGCTTGCATCCTTTAAACAAGCACTCTCAGACGGTGCTGATGGATTTGAATGTGACGTCTGTCTCACACAAGATAAGCAGCCTGTGCTGATTCACGTTGACTTTAACCGAGATGATATTCGCGAAGCCACCGGATGCACAACGCCTCTCAGTCAATTAAACTGGAAAGAAGTACGGCAGTTAAAGTCGCAAAACTCAAATGAACCTGTGGCACACCTTGATGATGCACTCAGATTTGCGCGGGAAAACCAAATGCCATGCTTTGTTGAACCGAAATCGGACACACCTGAACTCCTTCCTATCATCATAGAACGTATTCATCATTTTGATGTTGTTCACCTCGTCAGCATTCTCACCTTTTACTTTAAGAAGCAGAAGCAATTGCTTGTTGAGGCTAAGCGATTAGAACCACAACTTCAGACAAGCGCAATTTTAATAAATCCGATGGTAAACTATCTCAAAGCTGCCACCGAGATTGATGCGAACCGTATCATTTTTGGTTGGAACAAAATTAATCATTTTGGAATCTACAATGTCTTTACACGTTCCATCCCGCGGCAAGTGGACGAACTTCGCGCAAATGGAATTATTGTTGAAGCAGGGTTTATCCTAACGTCTCAAGATGTTGCTTGGGCAATGCGAAACGGTATCCAAGGGCTATGGGTAGACGATGTGCCTTACATCCGAAACTGTGTTAAACAAATTACCAATGAAACTGGAGCATAGGATTAGCAAAGAATGAACGTTACTATCTGCAATCCGATCCTCAGAACTCCATTGTCCCTTATCGTAGATGATTCGTGTCCGGTAATTAATCTTACATATTATTGGATACAACAAAGGCATGCGTGGAAAGCACGCCATCAGCCAAATGTTCCTCCTGGTCGGTGGGAAGGCGATGCGACTCAACATAAGAAAATGCCGCCAACAATTCCCGCCGATTTTGCATGGGAGTGGGCAGAATGGTGCTGGGAAAACGGTGTGAAAGGCAAATTTAGTCTTATACCTTATCCCGCAGGAGTCGGACGCGTTGACGAAGGATTCCCTAATTTTCCAACACACGAATATCAGTCGTGGTTGCGGATTTACAGAGAAATTATCTGGCCAAACTTCGATTTAACACCAGAAATGCTCACGCATACCGCTGTTGTTGATTTAGATACGTTCGCGCTGACTGAAGAGTGGGAGCAAGTTGAGTGGGTGGACCCACCTGTTGACAATAGACTGACAGATTATATTATCACAGCGATGGAAATGCTTAATAATGTTGGCATTCCTTGTGAAGGTGTAACGAGTCCTGGTGCATTTGGAAAACGACAAGAGGCTGCGTATGCGAAGGCTGTGCTAACTGCATCACAAGAGGTAAATAACAATCCATGTCCCTTTTACTTTCTTTGGCTTAAACATGATGAACTCCCAGATGTCCCTATCTGGCACGTTGAAAAGGAGAAGGGGATCGCTATTGCAAGCATTGTTGCGTGTGCTGGCGATTGGTTTGGCGGGTGGACAGGCTACGATTTGGGAGATGTTGACCGATTCATCACAGAAGATGGACAAGGTGGACGTTTGCCACCAATTCTTGAGAAGGAACTGCCATGTGTTCTCGTTGGGCATTGGCCTGGTTTTTATTTTAACGGAGAAAAATGTGGGTTTGATGTGTTGAAAACCGTCAAGTCAAGGTTGGATAATTATGATCCCGATGGAACGAAAACGCTCTGGATGAAAACCTCGGAAATTGGACACTACTGGATGGCACGGGAATTCACTGAAATTACAGTCCTTGAAAAACAACAGCAGATTAACCTTTCCACCCAATTCCCGACAGCAGACTTTACGTTGGTTATTGATGTGCCGATACGACGTATCCAAGTTGACGGATGGGATTTGCGCGAGGTTCATTCTCGGCGAGATTTTCAGAGAGATACGTTTCTCTGTGAGGGCAAGCAGACTTATGTTGCTTTCGATCTGGAAATTGGAGAGACAGAACTGGTAGTTACGGTATGAGAATTCGTCCCCCACTTGCAATTACAGTTGCACCTGTCATATAACTGGATTCCTCGCTCAAAAGGAATGCTATCACATCCGCCATCTCTTCCGGTTCGCCGAGCCTGCCAAGCGGTGTCGTAGAACGGAGTTGCTCTACCATTTCTGACGAAACTTCACTCAGCATATCTGTCGCGATAGCACCCGGCGCAACCGAATTGATGCGGATATTATGCTGTGCAAGCGGCCCACAACACGATTTCGTCAGGGAAATAACACCGGCTTTCGCCGCCGCGTAAGGTAGTTGATTTGGACGCACTGCCAACGCTGCAATTGACGATACATTCACAATACGTCCAAACTGTTGTTCAATCATTCCAGGTTTGACTGCCCATAACACGTTGAAGGGCCCGGTCAAGTTAATCGCTACAATGCGATCCCAATGTTCAGGCGTAAGCTCGTCAAACGTCATATCGCCAACATCACCAGCGTTATTCACTAATAGATCAATTGTGCCGAGTTCTTTTGTCACCGCTGCAACCATTTTGTTTACTGCTTCTCTGTCGGAGACGTCGGCTTGAAAAGGCAATGCTTTCTGTTGATATTCACCGTAGATTTCAGCACAGACACCTTCCGCTTTAGCACCTGATCGGGAATAGTGTACGGCAACAGTTGCACCTTCACTGGCAAGTTTGAGAGCGGTTGCCTTTCCTATACCACGGCTACCTCCGGTTACCAGAGCAACCCTTCCCTGAAATTTCATTAAATCTTCTCCTACAAGAGCGTTTGTAGTTGTTCCCACACATCATCAGAAACAGGTGTTGTAGCAGCGGCGAAATTCTGTTCTACCTCTATCGCATTCTTAGAACCTGTCAAGGTAGTTGCTATTAACGGTTGTCGTAGGCAAAATTGGATGGCAAGATTCAGTAGGTTCAAATTGTTGTCAGCTGCCCATTGCCAGAGTTGGTGTGCTTTCTTAGCATCAGGCGATTCTGTTTTGATATCCGGTTCAAGTCGAGTCAGTAACGCTCTTGCCAAAGGACTGCCGTTGATGACACCAATGTCGTTGTCATAAGCAAAGGATAGTAACCACTCATTTGCAGTTTGGCTAAGTAAAGTATAATCCAAATGGGTTAGGATAACATCAACTATACCAGTCTCTATAGCAATCTTGTGGAATTCGTGTTCTCGGACACCAAGTCCAATAAATTTAACCAATCCTTCCTCACGCATCCGCTGTAGTTCATCCAACGCACCGCCTTTAGCAACAACTGGATCCATGATTTTGGGATCATGCACTAAACAGACATCAAGGTAATCTGTGCCTAACAGACAGAGGCTATTTTCAACACTTCGCCGCGTGCCTACAGCACTATAATCACCACGCCATTGAGGGTGTGTCCCTGTTTTTGTAGCAAGAAAAATCTTCTCACGCCATCCATCAGCAAGGGCAAACCCGACCCGTCTTTCACTCTCACCGTATAGCGGTGACGTGTCAAGATAATTTATTCCTAACGTAATGGCACGGCGTACTGCTTCAATCGCCTCATCATCGGTTACATCACCTCTGCCGATACCTGCACCACCCATACTAAGGCAAGTAACTTGCAATTCGGTTCGCCCTAATCTGCGTTTTGGCAACAGATTTGTTTGTGTTGACATAGTTTCCTCAACAATGGTAGGTGAGGTTTCTACCTCGCCGATTCCTTGCATAGTCCGCTTATCGGTGTAGATGTCCAGGACGGGCATTGGGATGAATCACACTCACCCACTGCACACCTTTGACAACATCGTCTGGAATATGCCCATGCTCAACACCTTGGGGGGTGACGACTAAATCCCCTGGTCCTATGCGATAGGATTTGGATTGGCCGTCAGCGGTGCACAGTGTCACCGTTGTCGTGCCTTCCGTAAAATACCAGTACTCATCAAAATCGTGGTAATGGAGTTCAGTTGGGTGTTCCTTGGATACTGCAAAAGGTCCGATCGTTGTTATATCCGGCGTATCAAGAATTTTTCCGAGTGTATCGCAGACCCGTTCTCCATCACCGAGTCGAATGACACAGAGATTCGTATCCATCAGATTACTCCAATGTCTTTCAGGTGCTGCAGCGAATCAGCCACGCGAGCCTTAACACCTGCTTCATCAAGATTTTCTCCTTCAATCCCTTCTAATTCCATTGTGAAGGGCCCATAGAAACCGGCATCGTTTAATGTCTGAAATACGGCTTTGTAATCAACTACACCTTCTCCAAGAGTTGGAAAATGCCATGTCCGATAACCTCCATTTGTATCCTTGAGATGAACAGCACCGACGTACTCAACAATTTTCTGCACTTCTGTGACAGCTGTCACGTTATGGTTGTAATAATAGACGTTACCGGTATCAAAGTTGATGCAGATATTCGGATGATTAACACCTTTCATTGTCTCAAGCGCGATGTCTCCGTTGTGTGCCATATCTGGATGCGTTTCTAAACACACTTTAACACCTAACGGTGCAGCATTTTCTCCTATGGAGCGGAGACGGTCGTATACCGCGTCTCGGTCTGCTTCACCAGCATGAACACTGACAAAAATGACCTTCACACCCATCTCGTTTGCAGTGTCTAAAGTCGCCTGAAAATCCTCAACAACCGTGTCAGATTGAACATTGCAACTGCCAAGTAAACTTGTAGCAGTGAGTCCATCCGCTTTCAAACCTTCTTGTACAGTGTCAATAGAATCAGCTGAAGGCACCCTGATTTCAACATTAGTCAACCCTATTTCTGCTAAGTGCGAATAAGCATTCGCACCAAACTGTCGATAACTACCTAAATTACATGCAATGATATTTTGCATTATAGTCTCCTATAGAATGATTGGAAATACTAAGGGTTCTATGGAATTTTCCTTAGAATTGTGTTGCTCAATAAAATTTCAAGTCCTAACAGAAGTGCCGCCGGTATGAGGAAATATGCTGCCAACTCCTGTCGTTCAGTATAGCTAACAACCTTAAATTTTGTCTTTTCGAGTTGGTCAATCTCTGCATAAACCTGCTTTAACGATTGCACGTCCGTAGCGCGAAAATAACGGGCGCCAGTAGTGTTGGCGATCTGTTTGAGTGTGTCTTCATCAAGATAGGTTAATTCCTCTCGATATCGCTTTCCAAATGTAGTATCCTCATAAGGAATACGCGCGCCTTCTTCTTTACCCATGCCGATGGTATAAACCCGAATACCAAAGGATTGTGCTAACGATGCTGCTGTCCCAGGGTCAATTGTTCCCGCATTGTTTTCACCATCTGTTAGAAGAATAACAATTTTGGTTTTTGCCTCTGAATCTCGTAACCGATGTGTAGTAGTTGCAATTGCATCGCCGATAGCTGTGCCGTCCTGCAGCTGACCGCCCATAGCAACTTCTACGTTATCAAGTAGTTCGACCAATACTGAATAGTCCAACGTGAGTGGACAAAGTGTGAAACTTTCCCCAGAAAAAACGACTAATCCGATCCGATCACTTTCACGGTTCCTTAGAAAATCTTGAATAACCGATTTCGCTGTTTGAAGCCGATTAGCATCCTTAAAATCCTCTGCGCGCATGCTTTCAGAGACATCAAGTGCCAAGAAAATATTAATGCCTTCAGCGAAACGCCGTTCTTGACTTTGAGAAAGTTGTGGTCGGGCAAGGGTAAAAATCAGAAGTGCTATTACAATGAACCTTATTACCTTGAGCAATGGTAGTAGTTTGACAGCGGGCGTTTTCGGAATTTGTCGGATACCTTCAAGTTCACCGAAGCGAATAGCAGGCAAGTTTGCTCGTTTTTGCTGTCGTCGAAGATACATTGCCAGCATCGGCAATATGAGGAACAGACTGAGAAAGATGGGAAATTCAAGATGCATTATTAGCGCACCCTTTCAGACCAATGCGTGTTTTTACCCTGGTTCTGTGATGACATCGCGCTTAAGGCTGCCAGTATACAGAGACTGATCCCCATGCCGTTAAAAATAAGAAAAACTATCCAGTTCAAATGTGGAATTTCAGTTGCCATGAAGTACGGAATAAAACCAAAAATTACAGCGAGCGGCTTTAAACGTCCGGCAAGAAGCGTGCTCCCAAGTGTATAAAAGATAGCGGTTTTACCGTATAACGCCAGCGGCACCAAAAGGCAAATACTCAATAACAGTAATGGATATCCGACAATAGAAAGTATTAACACCACGAAAACTATTGGAATAACAATAAACATCAGGATACCAAATAGGATGCTCTCAATAGGTCTACGCGTCAACAGCGAACTTATCGCAGTTATCGGTCTTGGAAATACCAATGCAATTAGTAGGTACGCCAAAAGCAGAAGCGCAAACTTCATGGTAGTCAATCGGAAATTTCGATGTTTTCTTAGATCCCATAAGGTGTGAGGGCGCATCAGAAGATCCGCTGTAGCAGGAAGTATTCTCCAATGGTTACTTACACTGACATTCGCTACCGATTCAAGGTTGCCGGTTATCTGCCCACCAATTACTTGTAACATTCCTTTCACTCGAGCACCAGGAGCGATCATAACATCCCCACCGATCACTAATACATTTCCTGTTACTGTTCCATGTATAGTAGCATCACCGGCAATCAAGACAAGCGTTGTCACAGCTTCATCTGCTTTTAACTGATAATCGTTAACAATCTTGAAAAGTCGCCGTCTACCCTCCCACTTCGGCAGTGCTGGATTCGGGGCATCAAGCGGTTCTTCGGTTTCAGCCTTCTCTATAATGGGGATTACATCCTGTTTGTCGCTATCTATGGAGATTTCTTCAGGTGTAGCAGAAGGTGAAGCATTTTCAGTGTCTTGTTTCTCACTTTCCACATCCTCTTCTTCCCGTATTGTAGAAGGTTTTTCTGGTGTGGAAGGTGAAACGAGTTCCGTATTCTGTTCGTCGTTCTCCACAGATCCTTCTTGCGTAGATGGAGGAGAAGGCTCAGTTTGCGGATCTGTCAACTGCCCAAACAGCGGTTGGACACCAAGGAAAATAATTGTAAAAAGAATAAATCCTATTCGCTTCATGTTCATAAGTATGAAAAGAAAAGTATCCCTATAGTTTTGAATAATATCCGTATCTATTATAGACAGAAAAACTGTTGGTGTCAATTCTTTTTCAAATGTACTTTTGGGTTTTTCTTGACATATCCGCTTAAATTTGATATGATATGATATAGATATGATATAGATATGTAGGTTCCATTTTGATGACTTACCCATTACGTTATCATTTATTCCATATAGAATGACCACTTTTGCTTGGCTTACATCGAAAAATTCCTTGAAATAGTTTCAACAATAAACTGTATGTTAGGAAACATCACAACTGAGGAGAAGAAAATGGATTTCAAACTTGACGAAGAAGAAATAGACCCTTTTGCTCAAGATAGCAACAACGATAATACTGATGAGGATGAGTTTGATCCTTTAGGTTTTAATGACGAAACCGAAAAGGAAGATTCTGATCAGGTGGCTTATGAATCACCAGAACCAGAAGAATCGGAGGACGTATACGATGATGAAGAAGATGAACTGGAAGAAGCCTCATTAGTTTTAGAACAGCAACGTGTAGAAATAGCACCTTTTAATTCTCAGGAAGAAGATAACTTCGCTTATGCAGAAGCTGTTCGAGCTTACTATGAAGAAAAAAATTATGAACAAGCAATAGAAAAATTTAGCGAGGCTATCAAAAACGAAAAAAAGCAAACGAAAGGTAAACAGTCCGCGGCAAACGAAATCGTAGCCAAATCAATGTATTGGCAGGCAGAGGCTTACGTCAAAACCCAAGACATTCCAAAAGCGATTAAGACTTTTGAGTCCCTCGTAAAAACCTGTAAAGAGCATTATCTTACTATATCGGCGCAACGGCGCTCGGAAATTTTGAAAGCGAAACACTCTTAAAAAGGAAAGGATAAACGAAATTTGTGGATACCTTGAAAAATCTTCTTGAACAGGAAGCAACGAACTTACGAATTCATTCTATTATTTCAACATCGGAGGCAGGCTCCGGACACCCAACAACGTGTCTTTCAGCAGCAGATATTGTCTCTGCTCTCTTTTTCCATACAATGCGCTATGACTGCACAAATGCGCAAAACCCAAACAATGATCGGTTTATCTTATCCAAGGGACACGCCGCGCCACTGCTTTATGCCGCTTATGCTGAAGCAGGTATTATTCCTATAGATGATCTGACTACACTACGGCAAATTGATAGCATTCTTGAAGGGCATCCCACGCCCCGTTTTGAATGGACAGAGGTCGCAACAGGCTCTCTTGGGCAAGGTTTATCGCTTGGACTGGGTATGGCACTCAATGGTAAGTACTTAGACAAATCGGATTATCGTGTCTATGTGCTGCTCGGTGATGGTGAAACTGCCGAGGGAGGTGTTTGGGAAGCAGCGGCTTTAGCATCACATTATCAATTGAATAATCTTATCGGAATTGTAGATGTAAACGCCCTTGGGCAGAGTCAACGCACTATGTATGCGTTTGATATTGATACCTACTGCAATCGTTTTGAGGCGTTTGGATGGCAGACGATTGGTATTGACGGACATGATTTTGACGAAATCTTGCCTGCGTTGGAAAAAGCCAAAGCTTCAACCGATAAACCAACCATGATAGTTGCCAAGACGTCTAAGGGAAAAGGGGTTTCGTTCCTTGAAAATGAAGATAACTGGCACGGGAAAGCCGTCCCTAAAGGGGAAGAACTTGATAAGGCTTTAGCCGAACTCGGCCCGCTGCAGACAGATATTCCGCTACAAATAGAAACGCCAAATCCTGTAGAAAAGCACGTTTCTACCCCTACGGATTGTGAACCTCCAGAGTATGCACCCGATGAAGAAGTAGGGACACGCGGCGGTTACGGCACTGGACTTGCAAAACTCGGCACGGCAAATCCCAACGTTGTCGCTTTGGATGGCGACACCAAAAACTCTACTTACGCAGAACAATTCATGGAACTCCATCCAGATCGGTTTTTTGAGATGTTCATTGCGGAACAGAATTTGGTAGGCGCAGGCATCGGTCTGGCAAAACGAGGAAAAATTCCGTTTGTTTCTACATTCGCAGCGTTCTTATCGCGTGCTTATGACCAAATTCGGATGTCCGCTATTTCACAAGCAAATATCAAATATGCTGGTTCACACTGCGGTGTTTCAATCGGTGAAGATGGCCCTTCGCAGATGGGTTTAGAAGACATCGCTATGTTCCGCGCAATTCCTGAAGCAGTTGTGTTATATCCGAGCGATGCGGTTGCAGCCGAGCGTCTTGTCGCTGAAGCTGCTGCACACAAAGGTATTGTGTATATCCGTACTTCTCGCCCAAAAACCTCTATTCTGTATGACGCCGACGAAAGTTTCCCTGTCGGTGGATGTAAGGTCGTTAAACAGAGTTCTGAAGACAAAGTAACGGTTGTCACAGCAGGCGTAACGCTACACGAGGCTTTGAAAGCGCATGGAATACTCTCCGCAGAAGGTATCTCAATCCGCATCATCGATCTGTATTGTATCAAACCGATTGACACGGAAACGCTGCTCGCCGCTGCCGTCGACACAAACAACACCTTAATCACCGTTGAAGACCACTATCCTGAAGGCGGTTTAGGCGATGCAGTGTTAGATGCTGTTGCAACTAACGGTGTCCATGTTCACAAACTTGCTGTTACAGGAATACCCCGATCTGGCAAACCTGATGAGTTATTAGAACGTCACGGCATTAGCGCAAAAGCTATTGTACAAAAGGTGAAAACCATCGTCAGTTAAAGAGTTCAATCCAAACACTACAATAAAGGAAATCATTATGCCGCGCACCGATTATATCTCCGAAGTTGTTGCTACCCGCGGCAAAGAGATTTATCAACAGCAGATTCAGGCTAAGGTTGAGTCGGAACACAAGGGAAAGTTCTTATCTGTGGACATTGAAACCGGGGACTATGAAATTGATATTGACGATTTATCTCCAACGATGCGTCTACTTGCTAAACGACCTGATGCTGTCATTTTCAGTTTACGGATAGGGTTCCAAGCTGCCCATCGTATTGGCTTTAAAATTCCAGACCAACAGAATGATTTTTGGGTTCACTAAGAGATGCAGCAAACTATTGTTTGGATTGTAGTATTAGGTGTTATCCTTCTGGTAGGTATTGGAATGATTTTCGCCTTACGTGCACCGCGCACTGCCGCTAAAACATACCCCGCAGATAAGGGACCTAACTATATTGATGTTTCCGAATATCCACAGAAGATGCAAACGCTTTATGAGTTGTTTACTCGGAAATGTAGTCGATGCCATACCGTTGCCCGTCCGATTAATTCCACCTTTACACCGGAAGAATGGCGAAAATATGTGCGTAAGATGATGCGAAAGCCAGGCTCCGGACTTACCCCTAAAACTTCTGAACAGATAATAGAATTTTTAATTTACGATGCACAACATCGGGAGAAAAGTCCGCCATGATGAAACTAATACTTACGACCTGTGTCCTGCTGCCTTTTGCGACAGGATTGCATGCAGCACCTGTCAAAAAACTTCAAATTTCAATTGATAATCAACCCGTCACATTTGCCTCATCACCTATATTCAAAAATGGTTCATGGTTAGTGCCATTAGAGTCTTTCTGCAAACAGTTAGGATTAAAGGTTGAATTCCCAGATGGTGGAGAGATGGCGGTTATTTGCGGCGTTGGAGAATCGGATCTGTGTGTTCCGCTGCAATTTGGTGAGAGCGCATTCAACATTGATGGTGTTACTTACGCTAAAATTAAAAGTATCACTGAGCAGTTCGGATTTGAAATCTACAAAGTCTCGGAAACTGAATTAGAGGTCGTACGGCCGGAACAACTTGCCCCTAAATTTACGTTACCCGACCTCGACGGGACGCCAAGACGTTTGCAGGATTTTCGCGGTAAGAAGACACTTCTCTATATTTGGGGTTCATGGTGAGCATGCCGTGGACAACTGCCAGGATGGCAGAAATTTTACGCGAAACACCGTGATAAGTTAAACCTTGTCTCCATTGCAATTGATGCACAGGGTGCGTCTGTAGTGCAACCATGGCACGATAAGGCTAATGCTGAATTCGTCACGCTCGTCGATTCACAGAATATATTGGGCAATCGGTATAATCTCAAAGCGATTCCCTACGGCGTTATGATTGACGCAGCAGGACGGATGGTCAAATCTCCTTTCAACATAAACGTTTCTAACAAAGATACTATTTTGATGTTGGAAAATTGGTTATCGGATCCTACCTATAATGCAACCCTTCTTCGTAATTTAAAACCGCTGAACAAATCGCAAAATCCACAGGTCATTGAGGCGAATGCGCGGTTTCAACTTGGACTTACACTGTTAGAAATAGGAAAAAAGACAGAGGCAATGGCAGAATGGCGAAAAGCACTGGCATTGGATCCTAAAAATTGGATTATTCACAAGCAGATTTGGGCAGTAGAACATCCCGACAAATTTTATGATGGCAATGTCGATTTTGGGTGGCAAAAAGCGCAGTTAGAAACAGAAAAAAGATAGTTTCCAAAGGAATTAATCCTATGGCAATCAAGGAAATATTTTGTAAATCGCTATGGATTCAGTTACTACTTTTGTCTGTTATAGGCTTGATTGTCTATAACGCTTTCGTCTATACAGAAGATGCTAAGGAATGGTATCAAAGATTTTTGGAAGAATTTTGACTAAGGAGGATACAGCATGAAACGAAATTATCTCTTGATTCTGTTACTGTCTCTTTTCACTATTCTCGGATATGCTGAAGAAGTCTGTGAGATTAATAGACCCAGCATCGTAGAACGGATTGAAAACAGGACATATCCCTCTGTTTTTGGAGCATGGAGTCATGAACTCTTAAACTATCCAAGACCCGATGATATATATGAATGGTCATACTATAAAGAGATGTTAGCACACCGCGACCTATATTGGGGCGGGGCGAACCTCGGCATCCAGTGGCGATTTCTTACGCTTGAAGGGGTGAAATTAGTTGCAGCGGGGGCATTGTGGTTACCTATAGAAAGGAAAAATCAGATACTCTCTGAAAACCCGAACTATCTTCACCTTATTGCGGTGTACTATTATGGTGCTCACCCATTAGCTTATCCAGAAGATTGGCCGTATTGGCTCAGGGATAAATCGGGAAGTAGAGTTCAAGACGAAGGTTGGAGTGAACTTCTTATAGACTGGACACATCCCGGTGCGCAAGATCATTTCGTCCAACAAGCCGTTGCAGCTGCGAAATGTGGTATCTTTGATGGTATTTTCTTGGATTGGTGGAGTGAAGAACCACAGTGGGATCAAGAGATGGCAGACCTCTATCACGGGAGCAAGGTGGATGGTCTCGTCTCACTGGTGAAACGCATCCGTGAAGCGGTTGGAGACGATTTTTTGATTATCGTTAACACAAACACCCGCAAGATTCCGCGCTCCGCACCTTATGTAAACGGAAGTTTTATGGAAACGATAGGAAGTATAAAAGGGTACTCTCGCGAACGTTTAATTGAAATCGAGGATGCTTTGTCGTGGTATGAAGAAAACTTCAGATCCCCCCAAGTTAACTGTTTGGAAGGTTCGGGTATTCCCAGTGAGCCGCTGGACTCTCCAACGAATAAGCAATCAGCACGCGTCTTTACCACCCTAAGTCTCACGCATTCTAACGGCTACGTTTCGTTTAACACGGGGATTAGGGGAGGCAACAATCACGAACATGCTTACGAGATTTGGGAAGGACATTCACAGGAACACACAAGGGGAGGAGAGCATGCTCATGCCGAGCAGTACTGGTATCCGTTTTGGGATGTCAACCTTGGTCAACCTATTGGTGAAAAGGCACAACTCTATGAAGATCGAGACGGACTCTTTATCCGGGAGTTCACTAACGGCTGGGCGGTATATAACCGAAGTGGCACCGAACAGAACGTCCAATTGCCGATGCAAGCCATCGGTGTTGCAAGTGGTATCACCGCCACACAACACACGATCCCCGATTTAGATGGCGAGATGTATTTGAAAACTGAGGTAAATGCGGATGTGAATGGCGATGGCGTTGTGAATATTCTGGATTTAGTTGCTGTTGCGAATGCTTTTGGCGAAGCGGAACCCGACCTAAATGACGATGGTATCGTGAACATTCAGGACTTGGTTATTGTTGCGAATGCGTTTTGATAAGCGAAGTCATTCAATAACCTATTCCACCGCAAGTCGTTTTTTCTGTTCTTCCAACATTTTCTTTTGACGTTTGACACGTTCTGGCACTAATCGTTCCCGCGGTGCCGTCGGTTTGAAATCTAAGCGGTCTTTGCCCAATCCACGTAAGACTGCCAACTCTACTGGTGAGAAATCGTCTGAATTCTTGCGATTAAAATTCATCGGTTCTTTGAGTGCAACTGGCGGATTTGTGATGAAACGGGCGCGTCCTGACGGATTTTGTGATGCGGAATGCAAGATGAACGGATGTAAGAGAACAACGTCTCCCGCATTTCCAGTAATTTCCACAAAGTCCTTACACTTTTGATACAACTGACCAAAACCTTGTCCCGGTAGCAAACCCTCTGGATGTGCGGACAAATGCTGAGCCACATGTTGCACCGAATCGCAAGCAACATAAGTGCCACCACTTTTTGGATAAATATCTGACCAGACAACGATGGTAAGCAATCCCTGCTCAGGACTATCCAAGAAGTGTCTGAAGAAATCGCCATCCTTATGCCAACCGGAGAAGTGAGACTCAGGGGGTTGCCATTCTGTATCTGCACCTAATTTAAAGTTGATAATAAATCCATCGCCCCAAGAAGGTTCTGTATTGGCAATCCTATTTTCACCACCGAGCAGGTCACAGATAGCATCCCATGCCCTCGGCGCGATTTCTCGGATCGGCATACGATTCATTGAAGGCAGATGGATGCGCGGCTCTTTCCAAGTTGCGGGTTCATCAGGATCATAACCGAGACGTTTGAAAGCAAATGCTTGCCACTCTGCTGCTAATTCGCGCGAAAAGCAGTTTTTCAGGACTACATGTCCCTTTTCAACAAAATGGTCTACATCCGATTCTGTAAGTGTTTGGTAAGTTTTTGGCATCTATATCCTCTTATTTCAGGCTATCCAACAACGTTTCTGCAAGTTTTGTCGCGAATTCGTCATCGTTGATGTGAACGTCCATTTCAATGACTGTAACATTGTCCGCGATGTATGCCTTTAGATTTTCTCGCCACGCATCTCGCGCTTCGGGTGAATCGAAAGGTTGACCTGTTTTATCAATAGCAGAGACACCTTGTGTCGGAACAAGGACGGTTGTAGGTCCATTCGCTTCACTGAGTTTGTGTGCCATGATTTTTCCTAACTCAGCAGTTTCTTCAGGGGTTGTCCGCATGAGTGTGACCGTCGGATTGTGCTGATAGAAATGTCGTTTGCTAAACTTCTCTGGCACAGTATCAGGAGGACCGAAGTTTACCATATCCAAGGCACCGGGTGCAATAACTTGAGGCAAACCCGCTTGTCCTGCAGCTTCCAACCGTTCGGGACCAGCACTGAGAATTCCACCCACCAATTCGTCTGCAAGTTCTGTCGTTGTTACGTCTAACACACCGGCAAGGAATCCACCTTTGACAAGGTCTTCCATTGCACGTCCACCTGTGCCTGTTGCGTGAAAAACGAGGACTTCGTAGCCAGCAGCTTCAAGGATTTCACGCGCTTTTGTGACGCACGGGGTTGTTACACCGAACATTGTCGCAGCGATTAGGGGTTTATCATCTGTTGCCTCCGGTGCTGCTGCGGTTACCATTCCAACGACTGCCCTCGCAGCGTTAGTGAGTATCTGTCGTGACAGGCGATTGATACCTGAAATATCAACGACAGAATACATCATACATATATCTTTGGACTGCACATACGGACTTGTATCACCTGATGCGAGCGTTGATACCATCAGTTTCGGGACTCCCACAGGTAACGCCTGCATCGCTGTTGTTCCGATGGTCGTCCCCGCAGAACCTCCGAGTGAGATGATGCCATCAATTTCTCCTGCAGCATGTTTCCCTGCGATAAGCGTTGCTGCACCTTGTGCCATTACAGCGACACTATTGCCCCGGTCCCCTTCATCTCGCAATGCTTTTAGCGACGAACCAGCAGCTTGTGCAACTTCATCAGCAGAAACATCAGGTATGAACAACGGTTCTCCCAAGATTCCTGTATCAACAACACACGTTGACACTTCACTATATTCTATGTGATCTGTGATAAAGGCAAATTCTTCACCTTTGGTATCCATTGTTCCGACAACGCAAACTGTTTTCGCCATCGGCAGATTCCTCCGCTATGTTTGTTGAATTGTATTGATAGATTATATGGGAAGGAATAGAATGTGTCAAGTTAATTTCACAATACAACTTATTCCGAATTATGCACCTTTTTTCTTATAACTCGCGTCATTATATATATATGAGTGAGTAAAGGGACGCTTCTGGAGGCTGTTAGTGAAAAACGAAGACGTTGCGTTGATTCAACGCATCCTTACAGGTGATGAAGATGCCTTTGCATGTTTGATTGGAAAGTACCAGAAACAAGTTCATGCGCATGCATGGCGAAAAACCGGAGATTTCCATATCGCCGAAGATGTTACGCAAGAAACCTTCCTACAAGTGTATCAGAAACTGGAGACGTTAGAAGACCCGACGCAGTTTTCAAGATGGCTTCATGCGATTGTGAATAACCTTTGTAACGCATGGTTTCGAAAAAATCGGATAAAAACGGAATCGCTGGAAGAAACCGACATATCAGAAATAGAGATAGAAGCGTATTCCCGATATGTCGCTGCAGAACACGCTCAAATTAATGCTGATGCGCAACGCGACCTCGTCAAGAAATTGCTTGCGAAGTTGAAAGAAAGCGATCGGGAAGTTATTACACTCCACTACTTTGAGGAGATGACATCTTCAGAGATAGGTACGTATTTAGGCGTATCAGAAAATACCGCCAAAAGTCGGATCCGTCGTGCGCGGCAACGATTAAAAAAGTATGAACCCCTGATACAAGAAGTGTTAGACATTACAATCGAAGGGGAACAACATTCCCAACACCAGTTGAAAGGAGAAATTAGCATGGCAAAAGAAGTGAAAAATGAAACCAAAGTTGAGGTGAATCCCGCAGAAATGCAGAGAAGTCTTACTGAGATGCGAGTTGAGATTGGTGAGCTCCGTGAACAGATGCAGTCTATCGTTGAGGAACTAAACACTCGCCGTTCTGAAGATGATTTGTTGCGTCCGCCCCGCTCACAACGAAGTGATGCACTTAAGACATTAAGCACACTCCCCGCAGATGCTGAAAATCAGGTAGCATGGGGTTATGTTGGTGCATATAAGACCGCGTCCAATGCTGGCAAGTCACGCATCGCATATTGGGCGGACAACATTGATATTTTCTTAAACAAAGCACCGGATGCTGACATCGTAAATTTCGCAAATCTCTTCACCAATCCAACCGTAGTCGCTGTTTTAAGACAGTTGGTGGAAGGTGGTAAATCCATTGCGGATTTGGCAAAAGAGAGTGGCATCTCAGAAGATGAGATAGAGAAAGCTGTGCAGACGGTAGTAGACGCTACATTAGCGAAACGCACGGAAGATAATCTCATTACACCAAAAAACGATGTGATTTCCTTTTTCCTAAACTTTGTGAGTATGACAATCGTACATCTCGGACATATCAAACCAGAAAATTAAACTCGGTTCGGTAATCCGTAAAGCATTTAGACGAGTTATTAGAGCGTATCTCAAAAATCATTTGTAGGGCGGGGTCTCTGTGCCCCGCCATCTACTATCCTTCCATTATAACAAACCCTACGACAAACCATACCCTCTTAAATCCACCCTCAATTTAAATATATGCAACTATTTCCGCCTAATTCGCGTCACTATATAGCGAATGTATTGATTAGCGTTTCTTAACACACTTTATAAGTGTCCTATCCGAGAAACGCGCAAACCCTATAATTCCCCTTGATGAAAATATCTATTTTGGAGATGTCAGATGAAAAGCGACGATGTTGCGTTGATTCAACGTGTCCTTGCAGGTGACGAGGCTGCTTTTGCTGATTTAGTTAGCAAATACGAGAAACAGGTTCACGCGTATGTGGTGCGGAAAATAGGTGATTTCCATATCGCTGAAGACATTACCCAAGAGACCTTTCTGGAAGTCCATCAGAAATTAGAAACCCTGAAAGACCCAGCGAAGTTTTCAACGTGGCTATATGCGATAGTGAAAAACCTTTGTATCGCTTGGTACCGAAAAAATCGGCTTCTACCTGAATCGCTGGAAGAGATGCATATCTCAAAAATAGAGACAGATACCTATTCTCGGCACGTCGCTTCCGAACATGCAAAAGCTACTGCGTATGCACAACGCGACCTTGTCAAAAAACTGCTTACGAAGTTGAAGGAGAGTGACCGAGAAATAATCACACTCCACTATTTTGAAGAGATGACAACTGCTGAGATAGGGACGTACTTAGGAATACCAGAAAATACGATTAAGAGTCGGCTATATCGCGCACGCCAGCGATTAAAGAAGTACGGATTTATGATGCAAGAGGAATTAGATATTACAATTGAAATGGAACATCGTTCCGAACAACAGTTGAAAGGAGAAATTAGCATGGCAGACGAAGTGAGAAATGAATCCGAGCTTGACGCGAAGTTAGCAGATATGCTACATCAAATTGTCGATTTGCAAGAGCAAATTAATGTTCTTGCATCCAAATCTGAGGCATCTATGGACTCAAAGAAAAATGACAGGCTTGCAGGATTAACTCAACTCCCTGATGGCGAAGATGTAATCAGATGGGGGTACGGTGGTGCATACCGCACAGCTTCTGGTAAGTCATCAACGCGAGGTTCAATCTGGACGGATAGTGTTGATAATTTCCTATCCAGAGCACCAGATGCTGAAATCGTGAATCTTGCGAAATACTTCACAAACCCTATCGTAGTAGCTGTTTTAAGGCAGTTAGTCGGAGGCAGGAAATCTGTTGCTGTCTTGGCAAACGGATGTGGCATTCCCGAAAATGAGATGGAGAAAACTGTGGAGATATTGATTGATGCTGCATTAGCGAAGCGTACGGAAGACAATTTCATTGAACCCAAAAACGATGCCGTTTTCTATTTACTAAACTTCGTAGGTATGGTTATTGTTTATTTGAAACCAGAAGATCATCATTCTCAAGATTAACTGTTAGGGCAATATTGCGCGTTGTATAGGAGAAGTCGCCACTCAGAGATTGATCCTATACAACGCGTTACGGTTACAGATAAAACACACCTTATTCTGATTTGATTCTCTTTACTAAATGTGCTATCATTTATTGTAGCGATGCATGTTTCAGTGACTTGTAGTTTTTAGTTTTCCAATCCCAATTCTATCATTAATAATCACACATTAGTAATCACAGCAAGTTTACTCAGAGAACAGATGCGAAACCTTTTTTCTGTCCGATATAGTCTCTTAATCTTCTTATGCCTCTCCGTCGCTGTTGCACACGCCCAAGATAATGTCCCCACTCATCCGGTTGATGGCACCTTTATCAAAGAATGGCTGGTGTTGGGTCCCTTCTTCCCAGAAGATTTGCAGACCGATTTCCTCGCGTCAGCTAACGGTGAGACTCTTGCTAATCCCAAGCCCGGCGATACAGTGACCACTGCTGAAGGCGAAACGTTGACCTGGACGGTATACCGTACCGAAGGAAACATCGTTGACCTGCAGCGTGCAATTGGGAAACATGAAGTAGCAGTCTGCTATGCGTTCTGTCTATTGGAAAGCGATCAGGACGGTGATGGTGAAATCCGCATCGGCAGTGATGATGGGGTTGCGGTTTTTCTTAACGGTCAAAGTGCACACATACAGCGAGTTTCGAGACCAATCGTTGTAGATGAAGACAAGGTCCCCGTTTCATTGCGTCCGGGTAAAAATCGCTGTCTGGTGAAAGTTTCAAACGGACTCGGGAAGTGGGAGCTTGCAGCGCGTGTTCTTCCACCTACACGTGCGGTGGTAGCAGGTGTTATAACCGATGAGGTGGGAAACACCTTATCTAATGTCCCTGGGCACCTATGGCAGGGCAGCACCATGATTGCCAAAACAGAAACCGACACCAAAGGTTTTTACCAGTTTTCAGTCTACCCAGCAAGTGGACACTACGATATTCAAGCCACCCACGGGGAAAAGGGTAATTGGGAAACGGGAGTTCAACTTTCTGCAGGTGATCGTGCGAAAATTAACTTAACGTTACAGAAGGCTGTTAGCATCTCTGGGGCCCTGTTGAAGCTTGATAGGACGCCACATGTCGGTGTTGTTGTCGAAGCATTATTACTCGAAAAAAACGGTTCCAGTCAAAGACAGGCAACGACCCTATCAGATAATAGAGGTAAATATAAATTCATCAATCTTAGAACTGGACAGTATCAATTACGTTGTCACACCTTGAAGGCACATAGCGAAAATCCAAACAAGATTGTTTCTGTTGACAGACAAAATACACTTAAGAATGTTGACTTCCGTTTTCCACCTTTCAAACATGGGACATGGAAGCACCATACTTATTTAGAAGGGTTGGGAAGTAACAACGTTCGGTCGATTTATCAAGACAGAGACGGATTCCTATGGTTTGGCACCCGCAACGGTGGGGTTTCTCGATACGATGGCGAAGCGTTCGTCAACTTTACAACTGATGATGGACTCGCACACAACACTGTATTGTCAATCTATCAAGACCGAGACGGATTCCTCTGGTTCGGGACAGACAACGGAATTAGTCAATATGATGGGAAGAAGTTTATTAACTTTACAACCGATGATGGACTCGCTGCTAACGACGTATGGGCAATCCACCAAGATCGAGATGGGCACCTCTGGTTCGGAACTCTGAAAAATGGAGTTTCTCGATATAATGGCGAAGCGTTCGTCAACTTCACAACCGATGATGGACTCATTACTGACTCTATATTGTCAATCTATCAAGACCGAGATGGATTCCTCTGGTTCGGGACACTCGAGGGACTCTCTCGCTACGACGGTGATCAGTTTGTTAACTTTACGACCAATGAGGGACTCGCCCACAATTTTGTGCAGTCGATCCATCAAGATCAAGATGGACTTCTATGGTTCGGGACAGACGGCGGCGTTTCTCAATACGATGGTAATCAGTTTGTTAACCTCACAACCAGGGACGGGCTTGTTAGTGATCTTGTTGAGACAATTCATCAAGACCGAGACGGATTTCTTTGGTTCGGGACTCGGGATAATGGGGTCTCTCGATATGATGGCGAAAAGATCGTTAACTTCACAACCAACGATGGACTCGCAACGAACTCCGTATTGTCCATTCTTCAAGACAGAGAAGGGTTCTTTTGGATTTCAAGTCTCAGTGAGGGACTCAGCCAATACGATAACAGCGGATTGATTAACTTCACAACTGCTGATGGACTCGCCGGCAACACTGTTTCCACCATTTTTCAAGACCGGGACGGACTCTTATGGTTCGGGACAGACAACGGAATTAGTCAATATGATGGGAAGAAGTTTATCAACTTTACAACCGATGATGGACTCGTACATAATTCCGTGCGTTCGATTTTTCAAGACCTTGAGGGTTCCCTCTGGTTTGGGACAGATGGCGGTGGCTCTCAATACAATGGCGATCAGTTTGTTAACTTCGACGATAGGTTTTTTAACTCCATGACCAATGGTGGATTCTCGTTTGGCACCGTGTTGACATTCTATCAAGACCGAGATGGATTTTTATGGTTTGGAACCTATAATAATGGAGTCTATCGATACGACGGTAATCAGTTCGTCAACTTTACGACCCATGACGGATTGGTGCAAAACGTTGTGTCCTCAATTTATCAGGACCGAGATGGTTCCCTCTGGTTTGGAACCATTGGGGGAGGTATCTATAGATATGATGATAATGAGTTTGTCAACTTTACAACCACTGATGGACTCGCATCTAATTCTGTATTGGCGATTCACGAAGACCGAGATGGATTTTTATGGTTTGGAACTATTCGTGGTGGTGTCTCTCGTTATGACGGTGAAAAGTTTGTCAACTTCACAACTAATGATGGACTCGCACAAAATGATGTGTCCTCAATTTACCAAGATCGAGAGGGTTCTCTCTGGTTTGGGACACAGGGCGGCGTTTCTCGATACGATGGGACCTCATGGACATCTTTAGATACGCGAGATGGACTCATAAATAATCGAGTTTTGGGAATTAGTCAAGATTCAGACGGGAGATTCTGGTTTGGAACGCTTGAAGGGGTCACCCAATACAATCTAAATCGAGTTCCACCGCGTGTGCGTATCGTTTCAGTTCAGAGCCACAAAACACCTCCCCAAATGAGTTCACCCGAAACAATTAAAGATATTGCCACCGACACTCTTGTAACTATCAAGTACAGCAGTATAGACTTCAAAACCGCGAAAGGGAAACGACAGTATCAGGTTCGTATTAAAGAGATCGACTCCGATTGGCGCAAACCAACCCGATCAGATACGTTTAATATCAGTTTTGATAAACCGGGAACATATACCTTTGAGGTCGTTGCCATAGACCGAGACCTAAACTACTCTACCCCTGCAAGTCTAATGTTGACCGTTGTGTTGCCGTGGCACCAAAGCGGATGGCTTCTGTATTTATTCGGAGGCGCGATTGTTGTGTTACTGTCGCTTTGTGGTATTTTTGCATATCGCTACTACCACCAGCGTCAACAGGTTTTAGCCTATCAGCGAGAAGCAGTTTCCGAGCTCGCCGATGCACAAGAGATGCAGATGGGATTAATACCGCAAACCGCACCTGAAGTTCCGGGGTTTGAGATTGCAGGTGTTTGTATTTCCGCCCGCGCCGTCAGTGGAGATTTCTTTGACTATGTTCCCCTTGGTAACGGCGCGCTCGCCGTTGTGTTGGCAGATGTCACCGGTAAAGGTATGAAAGGGGCAATGAATGCTATTTTATCTTCTGGTGCACTTTATTCTATAGCTCAGTTGGAACTGTCTCCATCTCAAATGTTGTGGGCATTGAACCAGAACCTTTATCCTCGATTGCAACGATATACTAATTGTGCGATGGGGATACTGACCATTGACCCAACGGATAAGACGTTTAAATATGCCAACGCCGGAATCCCTTATCCTATTATCAAGCGCGGCGAAGGTGATGTTGAAGAGATCTCAATAGATGGACTCCCATTGGGCGCGTTTAAATCCTCTGAATATGAAGAAACACCGCCAATTGAACTGAAATCTGGCAATACAATCATCCTTTTCAGCGACGGCATTACTGAAGCATCTCAAAGCAACAATTTCGACCAACTTTACATGGAAACCGACCGCTTAACCCATCTTATTAAGGGACTGGATAAAACAATGAACGCAGAAGCGATGATTGATGCGATTACTAACGATGTCCGTGATTTTTCCGGTGATGCTCAACAGAACGATGATATGACGATTGTGGTTATCAAAGCATTGTGAGAACCGTTACGGTAGTAGGCACGCTCCGTCGTGCCGTTCCTCTATTGTAGTTATCAGATTAAAGGAAACAAATGCCAATATTAACACAAGCACATCACGAACATTTTGATGAATACGGCTATATGGTCATTGAAAATGCCGTTCCGATTGAACTTTGTGAGGCAGTCGTTGATGCGATTTTTGATTACCTGGAGATGGATCCGTCAGATCCGAATGACTGGTATCGCGCGCCTCACAAACCCGGTGCTGGCATGGTAGAAATGTATTTCCATCAAGCGATGTGGGACGTCTACCAACATCCACCAATTCATCAGATTTATACTGAGGTCTATGGCACAGAACGGATTTGGGTTCATATTGATAGAGTCAACATGAAACCGCCTAAACACCCCGACTATCCTGAGTGGGACCATCTGGGCATGTATCATTGGGACGCGGACACCTCGAAATTACCTGTTGGGTTTAGCACACAAGGTGTCCTGTTTCTCAGGGACACAGCCGAAAATCAAGGGTCTTTTGTTTGTTGGCCCGGCGCGCATAAGTCACTGATTGACGAAGAAAATCCGTGGGTACCTGAATTAACACCGGAAGTATATAGAGAAAAATTTGTCCAAGTGCCAGCGAAGGCAGGTTCACTGCTTATATGGCATGTAGCACTTCCGCACGGCAACGGTCGCAATACGTCCAATAAGCCGCGGTTAGCACAATATATGAACTATTATCGTGCTCCTAACCCAATGAATGAAGAACGGCGTCAAGAACGTCTCACACTGTGGCGAGAGCGGAGAGCATTAGGCCACGGCCCCTATCCCGGCGACCCGCGCGGATGGGAAGCCAAAAACTACGGATCGCCAGAATTGACACCCTTGGGACGAAAACTGTTAGGACTTGATTTGTGGGATTAATCAGCATCGCGACCGGGAGGTCGCTCCTACAGGAAAATAGATTAATACGCCTTTATCATTGCCCAGCTTGTGGTTAATTTCTCTTGCGGGTCTACACCAAGCGCTGTTTGTAAACCAGTATTTCGGATGGCATTAATCTGCTTTAAATCCAAAGCCACATTAAAGATAGCGACTTCATCGAATGAACCGAGCATAAAGACGTGGTTAGCCAACCGCGCACCCATATTGACATCTTGTGTATCAATATTGGTGTTCATAGCTTTATCGGTACCCTCTTTGTCTTGAAGTTTACCGTCCACATAGAGATCATGGTCTTTTACTGCATCTGACCCTTCCGGAAAAACCACTGCACAATGATGCCATTCACCATCACAAACGTTATCTCCCCCGTAATTTTGTCCGCCGTTAACTTCCACCCGTAAATTACAGGCATTGCCTCGGATGTGGGATCGGATGTAGTATTTTTGTTCGGGAGAATTTATTCCCCATTTTACCCATGAATGCTCGCGTACTACATCAGATTTAAACCAAAAGACGGTAGTTCTCGGATTTGTGCCACCTATACCTTTAAAACCTGTGACAATGACGTTATCATCGCTTCCATCGTATTCTAAAGCGTTCCCGAACACGCCTTCAACACGTTTTGCCCCAGTGAGTGCACCATGTCGTTCATTTCCAGATATATCTTTGACAACGTCAACACTATTCCCGTCAAACAGGTAAGCTATCTCCAGTGTATCTTTTTCTATAGCTGCCGCGTGGCTTACACTGGCAATTGACACTGTAAAGATGGTGAAACTTAGCCATAAGACCATCAATCTACTTTGACTTACAAATTTCATTTTTTTGCCTCCATTAAAAATATACTCACTTTAATTTGAATTTAAAGTCATTCTCATATATTGATTCAAAGTTTGAAGATGATTTTAGCAAAATTCTTTAAAATAAACAAGTGGAAAGCCACTGAACATACAGACCTAATTCTCATTGATTTGCAGGCGTAATGATGTAACAATCTCCGAAAATGTCCGTAGAGTTATTATGAGACTTTTTCCTGAGAACATTCCTATGGTAACAAATAACAATACGTCTTTCAGAAATTTGAATTCAGCAGTTCAGGCGATACTGACACAAAAATTTGGTGGGGAGATTAGCATTGATAAAGGTGAGAATATTCATCCTAAATCCTTATATCGCTTTAGAGTTCTTTCGGGACCCGATGGAATACCTGAAAGTGTTTTTGTTAAACGTAAACGGGCAAGGAGGATCCGTGTTGAATGGGCGTGTCTACAATTCTTGAGTGACCAGATGGGTGAAAATGCCGTTACACCGCGCATTTATGGTGGTGGATATACTGGGAAAAATAACGACCCTTTCATTGTGATGGAAGATATGGGAGAAGGTCAGAATCTCAGAGCAATATTACTTTCTGATGATAGCCAAACAGCAAAAATGGTTCTGATTGAATGTGCTAAGGCTCTCGGAAGAATTAATGCACACGCAATTGGCAAGGTAGAAGAATTTCTCAAAATACGTGATTCAATTGTCTCAATTGAGCAGAGAAATGAAGACCTCTATACTACTTATGCTGAAAAATTGGCGGAGACTTGTGATGCCGCAGGTATCACACCTTATCAAGAGGCTTTTTCCGAGTTAAAATCCCTCATTGAATTCCTTGAGCCTTCCAACTGTTTTCATGGACTAACCCACGGCGACCTTTATCCCGTAAATGTTTATCATTCTACTTCAAAATCGAAAGTATATGTTTTTGACTACGAATTTGGACACTTCCAGCATGTGCTTGTTGATGGATTCCAGATTCGTGTGCATCTTGATATGTGGGCGGACGTTTCAAGGTTTCCTGACGATATAGCGCAGGAAATGGAAAGGATATACCGATCTGAACTTGCCGCAACTTGTCCTGAAGCACAAGATAACCAGTGGTTTTATAGGCGGCTCATTGAAGCTTGTGTTTATGAAACGATCCGGTGTATTTACCGGTTTTTTGAACCGCCAAAAGCTGTGTTCAGCAATATCATAAATAATCGCCCCGCTGGCGATTATGAGGCGTTGAGAACAAACCCGAACTACAATCATTGGGGATTACCCGCTGTACGTAGACGTGTTTTCTACCGTTTAGGCATGTTGGCACAGTTAACTGAGGAACACAATTATCTGCAAGCACTTGGTGCGACAGCGAAAAAGATCCAAGATAAATTCAGTACAATATGGCCGCCTGAAGTTCAAGAAATGCCACTGTATCCCGCATTTCATCATAATTTAAGCGAAAACAGTAAGTAAACAATTGATAAAAAGGAGATCATGCCTTGTGAAACCACCTGTTTCATATTTAATCTGTGCGACACCTCGTTGTGGAGGTTACCTATTATTTGAGGCTTTGGAGAATACAGGCCTCGCTGGAATACCCGGAGAATATTTTTGGGACGATAAAGAGTGGGCTAAAAAATGGGGAGCAACGGACTATCCAGATTTTCTCAATAAAGTAAAAGAGAAAAGCACAACCCCAAACGGTGTTTTTGGAACAAAACTGATGTGGGGATATTTTGAAAACTTTATTGGTAAAGTGCGCCAAACATCGCAATTTAAAGATCGTGATCTGTCTCCGTATGCAGTGCTGTCAGAACTATTTCCCAATCTGAATTACATCTGGATTATGCGTCGAGATAAGGTGCGACAAGCTGTCTCTTTGTGGAAAGGACTACAAGGATTGGCTTGGTGGAAAAGAATTGGTGACCCTACGTCTGAAGTAAAAAAAGAACTGGAGTACAACTTTGCAGCAATTGACTATTTGGTTCAAGAGATTATTTTGCACGAAGCAGCATGGCAAGAGTATTTCACACGATACAATATAACCCCTTTTACGGTAATTTATGAGGATTTTGTGCCTTATTATGAGGAAACAGCGCTCCGAATTTTGGATTGGCTAAAAATTTCTTATCCTGAAAACCTCGTGTTTGGGGAAAGACGTTTACTGAAACAAGCGGATAGTGTTTCAGAGAATTGGGTACAGCAATATCGCGCTGATAAAAAGAAAAAAGAGAGCGGTCTGGAAACCTACTCTCCTTTTTCTTTTTCTTCTTGGAATTTCAATACATCTGCTTAATAGTCGTACTTCCATCCATGCTGTAGGGAGGACACAAAGACCCTTCCACTACAACAAAGAACTGCCGAAAACTGATAGTAATAAACGTTAGTACTTCTTAATCCTTGCCCAACTTGTGGCTAATTTTTCTTTCGGATCAACACTGACGGACCCATGCAATCCATCTTCTCGGATGGCATTGATCTGATCCGCATCCAAGGCCGCACTAAAAATAGCAAGTTCATCTAAAAAGCCCAACATAAATGCGTGTCCCGTCAGACGTGCTCCTATGTTTACCTCCTGTGCTTCACCGTTTGTGTTCATCTCTTTATCGTTGCCCACCTTTTCTTGAAGGACACCATCAACGTAGAGATCATGGTCTTGCACGGAGTCCGCTCCTTCGGGAAAGACAACCGCACAATGATGCCATTCGCCATCACATACGTTATCTGTGCCGTAATTTTGTCCGCCGTTAACTTCAATTCTCAAGAAGCAATTTTCACCAGTTACATGCGCGCGAATGTAATATTTTTCACCAGAAGCATTTGGTCCCCATTTCACCCATGAATGCTCTCTTGTGCCATTGGCTTTAAACCAGAAGACCGTTGTTCTGGGTTCTGTGCCACCAACACCAGCATAACCGGTAACGATCAGATTGTCATCTTCTCCATCGTATCTTAAACTGGTGCCAAAGACGCCTTGGGCGTATTGTGCCCCAATGATTTCCCCATCCCGACCATGCGGAGAGAAATCCACGGCAACCTCACCTTTTCCTTCGTCGAAGAGATAGATGACTTCAATTGTCCCCTCGTCAACCAAGGCAGCATAGGTGATACTGGTGACCGACAAGGTGAAAATGATGACACTTAACCAAACTAACATTGATCCACTTTGATTCCCAAATTTCATCTTCGTTTCCTCCAATATCAAATTAATCGTTTTTTCTATTTAAAACGTATGTTGATTCAGATTTAGATTGAATTCGTGGCGATTACAATCGGACATTTCATTGTTGTTTACATTTACCAGAAAACCATAACGGATATAAAGGGTCTCAGAAAATTATAGATTTTACTATAATGTCCAATTATAGCAAAAACCTTTAAAATAGACAACGGAAATTATAACAAAATTGTGACATGAATTATGAAATTAAACCACATAAAAAATAGATCACCTATCTTAACTCAAGTTGCTACCTACAAGATAATTGACATAAAAAACACCTTTTTAATCGGATAGTTCACTATTAGCATAGATTTTGATAGCACTTTCAGTTTGCGCCCTTATGACACAAACTAAAAGTTTGTGCTACATAGGTAGCAACTTAGGTTATCTTATAGAAAGAATGATGAATTACGTGCAACATAGAATTACCCAGGTAAAGCACCCTGATAATTAACACCGGTAAACATTCCAAGCACCATCCACGCGCCAACGATGCCAAACTCACCTATGATCAATCCCATGAAAAACGGACGAAACTGTCGAAAGTATCCGATTCCTCCCGATTTCAGCACTAAAAACTTTAAAAACCAACCGATAAATATACATGACCAGAGGAAATAGGAAGAGTAAACTGCTCCCATCACATACCCAATCGGGTGAAGTTGCCACCACATAAATTGTCGTTGCATGATGAGTAGAAAAGATGTGATTCCAACCCCCAAAATCATGCTATATGTTTCTCCTAATTTCGCATCTCTCGGATATTGAATTAGTGAAACCATGTGATTAAAATATCTTGGTGCTCCGACAAAGGGACCGCCTTGCAGATTTAAACCGCCTTTTTCATAGATCAAGGGTAGCGAAGCAGCGTAGGAAACACCGATAGCAACAACAATAGCAAGTGCCATCGCACACAACACGCTTCTTCGATTTAATCGGAGTGGGTCTGCTGCTTTGAACCCGTGTAGCACGCTCGGCATCAAAATCCCACCCCAGTCGCGCATCATTACCCGCTGAAACCCTAAAAGTGCCAAACTGTTTGCATTGATAATCCTTGAACCTGTAACAATTTCAAAGTATTCCACGGGGTACATAGGTGCCTGAATCAGCAACATACCACCATTGACCACCATCCACGATAGCGCGGTAGAGGTAATTAGGAACAGTGTGATAATGCTGCAAGCAACCCAAAACGACATTCCAGCGTAGAAGCAGAGACCAGCAAGTAACAGAAAACTAAAAATTCCTCCCAGAACAGCCCATCTATACGGCAACACTTCATCCGAGTCATTGATCGTTGTGGTGGAGGATTGCAGGAATGTTTTCTTTAGAAGGTCTATGATATGCGAGCGACTATTAATCAGAAAAGCGAGAACCATCACTACATAGGCAGCCATCGTCTGTCCTCTTGCACAGATCCAAGGACTGATAGGGATCGCAAAGGCATTGATAATAATGTACTGTAGTTTGAAAAATAGAAAGAAAAACCAGCAGCTAAACGATACCTCCATAGCGAGAAAATAGGTTATACCGATAACGGAGAAATAGAGGAAGAAACGAAATTGGGGCCACCACCGCATCACGATCCATGGACGTTCCGTAAATGGCGCGGAAAGGTCGTACCGATTCGGGATGGATGGGAGCGCGGGAAAATACTCGTGCAGTCCATTGAGCAGATGGAACGCGGCGGCAATTCCAAATCCTATCCAGACGAGGCGATTCCTGAAAAGACTATCCACCCCGCTGCGCATTGAGGTTTGCTGAACCATCTCTACGGGAACAGTAACAAGCGGAAATATAAACCTTTCCCGTTCGACCCACTGTTTTCGCAAGATAATCGATACACAGATTGTCACACAATAGAGCAGGATAATGAAAACTGACCAGACTATGATAGGTTTTATCCAAAGTGCCCACGGAACAGACGATTCTCCTTCATAGAAATTGGTAACAGCGTGTTTATCCCATACAATTAACCATTCAGGAAAGTGGGCGTGAAGCGTTTCTGCCCATTCGTTTTCAGGTGTAGCAAAATAAACAGGTGCAGCTAAATAGGGAAGCAAAAACCCCATCATTCCTTTTGACGGGATCGCTGAGCTAACTCCCATCATCACCCATATTACTATCAGCTCTGCCGGATTTAGTGTGACGCGAGGAAATACCCTTTTAAGTATAGGGTTGATGACAAGTGTAAGAAAAATCAGTGTAAATACTGCGCCTAAAGGGAAGTGATTTCCGGCGATGTCTGTCCCTTGGAGGTAGTAATCGTTGTACGGGGTAATTGCTGTTTGTACAATGACGAGTGCTAAACCGAGTAGAAGTGCTCTTACGGTCATCTATTTTCCACCTCGCTTTAGCGTATAATTTTCAAAAGGGGCTTTAAAATCAGGAACAAATAACGCATTAATGGGAAGCAACTCTGGGTATCATTTGCGGGTGTGCATAGACGGCAGCGTCAAAACTCTTTTGCATGAGTTCCCACTTAATATCTTGATAATCAGCATGTTCGGAGAGATCGTTGTGTTCCCACGGGTCATTGTCAAGATCATACAGTTCACAGATGCTTTTTTGATGGTACACAACGAGTTTCCAACGTCTATCCCGATACATTGTGGCGTGCGTTTGGTCGGGTGTAGCGAGTGCACCAAAAAACTCACAACGGACTGCTTCACGATGTTCATTTGTTGGAGTATCACCGCGCAACAGAGGCGTCAGCGATTTACCCTGCACATAATAAGGTATGTCTATACCTAATACATCGTAGAGCGTGGGAACAATATCAAGTAGTTCAACAAGTGCATCGCTTTGAACATTTTCCAAGAAATGTGTTGGCAATGAAATGACAAGTGGCACCCTTGCCAATCCTTCGTAAAAACGACATCCTTTGTATAACAGCCCGTGGTCTCCGAGTGATTCTCCATGATCGGAAGTGAAGATAATAATAGTGTTTTCACGCAATCCCTCGCTATCAAGATAGTCAAGTATACGCCCAAATTCATGATCAACTTGTTCAATCATCGCATAATAGGATGCTTGTACCTGTTTATCGTCAAATTCTGAAGGATGTTTCGCCTTTGATTGAAAATCAATACCAGCATCAGTTAGTTTCGCCTGATGAGCGATGTCGCTTTCCTGAAAGTAAGGACCGGGTAGCGCTTCAGGATCATAACGTCGGTAATATTCCCAAGGTGCGTCAAACCCCGGATGCGGATCGAATGGGTTGATGTTTAGCATCCACGGTTGGTTTTTCCTGCGATTTTTTTGGATAAATTCGATTATTTTTTCGGTACACCAGTAGGTCTGATGGAGATGGGGTGGGATATTATCGCAGTCAGGAGTCGGTTCTGGAAATTGACCCGTATTTTTCTTTGGTTTTTGCACGACCACTCGCTGTCTCAAAAGTTTACCAAGGTCCTCACCTTGTGTGCGTAGCCAATCCGCGTATTCGTGTCCGAATGCGTTCGGTTTTCCATGGTCGTGGCTATATTGGAAGTAGCGGTAACCATCATTAACGCGGTGTTCTTGTGCGTCGAATGCACTTGCGAGATGGAGCTTACCAATTAAGCCACAATCGTAACCTTCTTGGGCAAGAACATGAGAAACTAACCGATCTTCGTAGTATTGGGGAAAAACCGGATTTCCGTTGCCAGTGACGCTCACCGCTGAAGGATACATACCGGTCATAAAACTCGCACGAGACGGAGTACAAATTGGAGACTGACAATAAGCATGGGTGAATGAGACTGACTGCTGAACAAATTCATCAAGTCTTGGCGTGTGGATATGCGGATTTCCTAACGCGCCGATGGTATCAAAGCGCTGTTGGTCTGTACAATACCACAAGATATTTGGACGTTTTTCCATTTCCATCGTTATTCCTTCCTACCGAGTAAACTGGAATATTATTAGAGTTCAAAGTTACCAACTATTTTATCAAATCTCTGCCTTTTGATTAAGGAAAATTTTACGGTTCCAATTCAGACGGGTGTGTAAATATTTGGTTACATAGGTTCAATTTGCAATGATTACGCGGCGTTTTCCACTGTAGGGCGAGGTCCCGGGGAATGCCATAAGGCATTCATACCGTTGATTTGGTGCTCCGCCACTGCGCAGGACGTGCTATGCAACGGGCAGGCACGGGGACCCGCCCCTACAATAGGAGTTGTGCGGATTTCTACGAAAAATGACAATTATCTCGGTATACTAATGATGTAAAAAAGAAAGAAAAAACACGGAGATTTCAAATGAAGATGTTGATACTGGTAAATATGACTAAACTTGCGGATACTTACCCTGAAGATGTGTTGGGTATCCAGAAAGCGGTTGAGACTTTCGCGCGTAGATATAATGCTGATATACTTGATATTGATGAAGTTTATCGGGAAAAGACAGGAAAACATATTACAATACCGACGTATCCCAACCCAGAGTTAACAGAAATAGTGAGGGAGATTAAATCAGAGATAATATCAAAAACTGGTGGACAACTGGATTATCTTATATTGGTAGGAGATGAAAACATTATTCCAATGTGGGAAGTTCGCTTGGACAGATTACGCCTTCATACGGATTCTTTCTATGCGGATTTAGATGGCGATGGTCTTCCTGAAGTTGTGACGACACGGGTACTTGGTAATCCCGAAGCGATGCAGCGGCAACTGAGCGAAACTGACCAAATCGGCGGACCGGAGACGTCGATTTTATGTTCGGAGGATACCCGCATCCATCTGGAAACGCAGCGGTTTCTTGATGTGTTGACACAACAAGGACATGAGGTTGCAGTACTGGGAAGAGGTGGAGCGGAACGCCTAACACAGTCAGATTTGATTATCCATTTTGGGCATGGCACTCCGAAAAGTTTGAGCAATAGATTCGGTGAAGATTTTGTAACAGCGAAAGGCATGCCAACATTACCGCATCATCCTATTGCGATTGTTGATGGGTGTGCTACCACACCTCCTGGTTCAGTGTTGTTACGAGCGTTTTTGAATAACGGTTGCCGTGCCTATCTTGGTAGTACCGCTACAGTTGCAGGAATGACGCCCGCGCGGTATACCAATCAGTTAGTGATGCACTTTTTGGACGCATATCAGGCACATCCAGAATGGCCTGTGGCAAAACTACTTTCTGTAGCACGCACCGAATACGCGAATGTAACGAATCTTTGCGAAGCATTACTGGAACTTGAACAGACAGGAACTATCCGTCAACTTGATAGAGAGATAGGCACACACCTGATGACGTTCTTAGAATGGCACGCCTACGGAGCGCCGTTTGCCCGTTTACATCAAGGGGAGGCGGAGCCAGTTTTTGCCAAGCATCCGCTGGTAAAATCTCTTATGTCTCTGAAAGCAGGAGAGCAAAATGCTATTGAAGCAACCTTTGAGTTAGAAAACACAGACGGTCAACCGATACTTTTTCTCAGAGCAAATTGGTTGAATTCAGTTTCATCTTCGCTTATTATTCAGATTGAACAAAATGGACAAGTTATACACGAGTTGCAAGGGGATGCGGATATTATCTATCAACATATTGAAGATATATGTGTTGGCGGTTATGTTGATGGGGATTTGTATCACGCTTATTGGTTATTGCCGCTACAGAGAGAAGTAGGGCAAAACAGTTTGCAAGTTGCTCTTGTGAGTCAAGAGGGAGCACTAACTATTTTGCCAGAATCTGCGATAGAAATTTGGCCCGAATGGAAAACGATTTCTGCCCCTGAGAAATAATTTCATGGTTGCCAAAACGAAGTGACGCGACTATAGCAGATTGGTAAGCCTCCTACTAAGCAAGTACCGAGTTAACACAGAAACACACTGAAAAAGAAAATAGGCAGATATCCAAAAGGATACCTGCCTGTGTTAGTCTTAACTTAAAATGGTATTGTTGTTAAGGCTGCGTTATCTTCCTGTTTTGATGGATGATTCCCAAGCATGCGAGAAACAGAATAAGGTTTGTTTATATCATAACTTACATCTGGAAACATCTCTTTGCATAACCCAAAATTCTCAATGGCCAGACTTACGGCTGCGCTTTTACTAAATTGACCTTCGAAGGGGCCACTCGGATTTTTGGCGAATAATGTTTCGTGACCTATGGCTTGAACGTTTATAAACCAATCTCCTTCATATTTTTCATCATCTTCGGAGTTGTAAACGGAACCGGCGGCGTACCAATGATGCACCATGCCATCATGGGTATCGCTTGGCATTGTATCGCTCCATGTCTTGTATATTATACAATAGGAACTTACATTGAGAGGACCGTCAACATCGCCTGCAGTACGATAAATTCCACTGATAACAGTACCGCCGCTTATTTCTCGTTCTTCTTCCCATGCTTCGTTGTGAAAATGGGCAATAACTGAAAATGCTATAAAAGTTAATAGAATGGTCAGTAAAAAATACTTTTTCATTGTTTTACTCCTTTTGTAAATCTAAAAAAATGTAAGGATTGATGCCGCCTTCTTTAGCATCAATCACTTTTATATTCGATGGAAAAGAAATTTGTTCGAGCGGAAGGTTCCAGTTGATTTGTCCTAAACTTTGTAGTGCTTCCGGATCTCCGGAGAGACTTCGGCTGCTGAATACTACACCGTTACCGTAGTCAATCCGCTCATGTTCTATGTAGATTGTTCCTGGAATTGTTGGGTAAAAAAGACCGCCCTCTCCATGTATCCCTATTGTTTGGACTCCCTGCTTCCAGAGTTTGATTCGTACTCTATCCATTAATTCATAAGCAGGGTCATCGCTGATTGTTTCAAAGACGTCTTGATGTGGATAATCTTCGGGCACCTCTGGGAAGGGCCCGAACCCATGCGGTGACACGCGCACTTCTGCCGTCTCTGCGTTTTCCGTTGAGAGGTGTGTTTGTGCTTGTGTCGGTTCTATGTCTTTCGTCACGGGGGTTATATTGGTTCTTTGTTTCTCTACGGTTGGCGTTTCGCTTTCCGCAGCGGCTTCGGCAGCCGGTGCGGCCTCGCCATTCGCATCCGCTTTTTGGGTTGTTTCCCGTTGGCGGATTAACTCGGCGGTTTCGGATGCCTCTTGTCTGTAGGGTGCCGTATCGTATCTAAACCACAATACACACCCTACGCTAACGATTATCAGCAGCACAATGCCGCTGATAATCCATTTGGTATAAAATCCTATAGCCATTTTATACCTCCTGTTGTTATGCCACGCGTTGCGCGTGGGCGTTCTGTTTCGTCGCCAAGGTTGCCTTTTCCTGTGGTGGTCTTTCCACCTGCTTAAAAAAGAAACGGGCACCCTGGCGACTAAACCAATGTTCTAAATATAATTTTAGAAGGGCACCCATATTGTGAACATTGTTTTAGTCGTTACAAATTATTCACGAAATAAATTAAAATGCAACTTATTTTTTTTAAAGGGTGTGTAAATATTTGGTTACATAACGTGAGTTTGATAATTAGACCTAAATGTAGATGTCCGTTGGGTAGAGCGAAGCGAAACCTATAGGCGTCAATTTA
>JAGWBU010000213.1:0-2900 GCA_021295735.1 Candidatus Poribacteria bacterium
CTGTTTCTATAGACATGTCGCCCCTCTGGGGCTAAATGAGGGACACTCATAATTCACCGCGCTTGGGCAACCCTAGCGATGGGAGCGATCTCCTAATGGTGCTGTAATGGTGGTAAGAAGTCTCCTCTCACATTGCGGGCAATCGTCAAAGTGCAAACTAGCACCATTGGTTTATTAAGGGAATTGAAACAACTCAGAGCAGTAAACGGCAGCTTGGGTACTTCAAACTCGGCAGGGTGAGTTATAAGGGTATTTATAGTGGACCTTAGAATTAATGAGACACTTCAAACCGGTGCGGTTAGGAAAACAAAACTACCATTCTACCGTTTGGTAGGCGCTGTTTGTAACTACGCCTATTCGGTGCGGGTGAAAACCGCACCTACCGGGGGTGAAAGTGTCTATTTATTTTTAGAATTCACTATAATTCTCCCGTAGCTCGATCTTCCGGTCAAGGCTACGGCGGGGAGACCAGATGCCCTGCCTACGGATTCGGGGCATTCCGAAATCGGTGAAAAAACCGAGAACTAAATAGCCCTAGGCAAGTTAAAACAGCGTTGATATATCTACCACGATGTGATACAATTTGTAAAAATATTCAGCTAAAACGGTTGTCAGCATCAGTCCCGATATTTATGCTGATAAGTTTATACTCCCTATACAAATATAGCCTCTACGGCGACACCTAAAAGCCAGATAACTATCGCTCCTATACACGCCTTGGTTTTATCTGTATCGGCGAAAATGCGAACGCCTATCGCTAGTACAGCGAGATACCACAGGCTCAAGGGATTAAAGTAACTCAGAAATGTTAGCAACTTGACGTTTTCGCTTGCGCCCAATAGCAGGTGCAGCCCCGGAATCATTTTCATATCGGCTACGTTCTTGATAGCTTCAACATCTCTAAAAACAGCTAGCAATGCTGTATTGGCTAGGGCTATCAGGAAGCTGATCAACGAGGTATGCACGACAGCTGCAAAGATGTGTTTAAATCTTATCGCGTCATCTATTGCGAGAAGCCGCCCTGCTAGGGTCAGTATCGCGCTTATAGCAAGGAGCCAAATAATCGGTGCGACAAGCGAACCAATAAGACCAGATATTTGACCAATTTTTGTGGAGATTTCAATTTGTTCAGCGGGCACTCCTGCTTCCATCATTGTTTGGGCCATCATCTGGGCGGTAAAAGGAAACATTGCCCACGCAATTCCAACAGCAAACAGACAAATTATAACGATTGCCAATCCCCACTTCGGCTCTGATTTGAGACGTGCAAACGCGGCACTCGGTTCGGCGAGAATGTCAACGATATTCTGCAAACTAGCTTTCATAATTTCCCCCTTTATTCGGTTTGGATCTCCGCGCGTGTCGATCGGAAATCGCTAGCATAGGATGGGCCCACAAGGAACGCCACACGATTTCGGACATGATAACAGATTCTGCAATAGAAGTTAAGGATTTTTTAATAGCGTGGCAAGCGACCACCAGATCATAGGGACGAGGTTCACTCGTCCGAAGTAGTGGCAGACTGGCTGGAAAAATTCCTTTTGGAAATGCTTTAAGTGTCTGCCACACCACATCTATTTACCGGAATGCAAGAAGCGTGTATCAACCGCTATTCTTCCTCTTCGGATTGGGCAAGCCGGCGGTAATCTTCAGTACGACCTGCTTGAAAATATAACGTGAGCAGGAGTTGAACATGCGCCTGTCGATCTGGACTCTTATCAAGACCTTGTTCCATAAGATCCTGTTCAATCGCCACTGGTAGGTCCGCTATCTCTTGCCGCCAACAGAGCTCCGCTAAGGAAGATGTCAGCAGTGGTGTGAAGACCTGTTCTGCATCAAAACTCAGTCGCAACAGCATTCGGCAATGTTCAAGGATGGTAACGGACTCGGGCGCGTCTACAGCGATTTCTGCGAACGAGATTAGGCATTCCTCGACGAATTCGAGCAATCCATTTTTCTGGGAGGTGTCGGAGTAGTGCACGACAGATTGGTGTATTAGCGCGAGAAGGATTGAAAGTGCGTGCTCCGCTTCGCCCTGCTGTCCAAGTAACTCCGCCTTCTGTTGCAGTACTTCAAGTTGAGTGAATCCACGATCAAATTGATGTTGTTCAGTAAAACTGTCCCTAAAGATGCTATTAATCTGTTCCTGGTAAACCGCGACGAGCGGAAGCGATTCGGACTCCTGTAGGGTGCCGGGAATGTCTGAGTATGCCTGTACAATGGGAGCCAGTTCCGGTGCATATTTGAGCAGCTCTGAAATAATCTGTAACAGGCTTGACTTCGGTTGTGCCTCAAGTGTGGCAAACAAGGGTTCAAGGGAAAGAATGGTGTCCGGCGCGTTAACGTAGGTCAATAGGAGGGCGACAATGTGTTTACAATCTCCGCCCCAGTCGTATAGGCACGAACAGTTGGCGGTGGCAATTCCAGTCGGGGCCAATTCGACCGTAACGCGATACGGTTCGATGTCTGTTCCCTCGCACGTTCCCGACAGGGTATAGTCGTGGAGGATCGGGTTGCTAATTGCCCCGTCGTAGAAGTAGTCTAAGCCGCGCATGTAGCTCTGCTCTGTGCAGCGTTCCTGGATATGATACTGTGCGATTTCGGGAGGTTGCATAGCTATTCTTTAGTACAAGTTGTCACAAAGTGGTAGGTATACGCTGTATGCCGTAACCATGAGGCATACGACAGCACACCAGAACCTACCCACTACCTTCGGCGATCTACCAAAAACCAAGTTGGTAACAGCAAGATGTCAACGCGCCCTAGTAACTTAGATTAGAATAACAAATCCCGCAACGGAAGGCAAGAATTTTCTGATAGCTTGGTAGGGTCATTTATAGTAGATTTTAGAATTAATGAGACACTCCAAATCGGCGCAGTTAGAAACAGCGCCTACCAAA
>JAGWBU010000213.1:3127-4893 GCA_021295735.1 Candidatus Poribacteria bacterium
TCAGGGGGACTTTGGAAGCTTCGTGAAGGTCGAAGTTATTGGTAAATGTCCACTTATTTCTCTAATTCACCATAAATGTCCCTTGATAGCTTGTTGACCTACTCCCAACCCTCAAGGATTGGGAGTAGGTCAATATCCATTTAGACAGGAGTTTTTTTAACGTGAGGTTATCATGAAAAAAGTCATAGTTTTTTTAGTTGTGTCCATGTTGCTGTGCAGTGGTATTTTAACGACCAGCGCCACAGAATGGCCCCAGTGGCGGGGTCCCAATCGCGATGGGGTTTCCGATGAAGTGGGGATCCTCAAGGAGTGGCCGCCGAATGGCCCCAAAATGCTCTGGAAGATTTCACTTGGAGAGGGATTTTCTGGCATCTCGGTTTCTCAGGACCGTGTTTATACGATGTTCTCCACAGGGGACGACGAGTTTGTCGTTTGCCTTGACGCCACAGATGGTCAGGAAATCTGGCGTTTCCGATCTGATAAAAATTACCACGAGGGTCAGGGCGGTAACGGGCCCCGTGCGACCCCCACAATTGACGGAGATCTCCTTTTTACAATTAGTGCCCATGGTAAACTTTATGCCCTGAACGCTGCGAGTGGGCAAAAGGTCTGGTCACATGACCTCCAGCGAAAGTTCGGGAGCAAAATGCCGAGATGGGGGTTCAGCACGTCGCCGTTAGTTGAGGGGGAGTTGCTTCTGGTCGAAGTTGGTGGAAAAGGTAAAAAATCCATCGTTGCCTTCAATAAAAACAGTGGCGATGTGCTATGGAGTTCTCATAATGACAAACTTGGATACTCATCGCCTATCGCCATTACAGTCAAGGGGATTCGACAAATCATCTGCTTTACAGGGACTAAGTTGGTTTCCGTCTCTCCAGTCGATGGAACGATTTACTGGACATACCCGTGGAAGACTGGCTACGATGTCAACGCCGCAACACCAGTTTTTATTCCGCCGGATAAAGTCTTTATATCCTCTGGCTATGACAAAGGTGCGGCAGTGGTACAGATGAGAGTTTTCGTCTCGCCTGACGATGACCGCGCTGCAACGGATCAAATCAGGGAAAACCAAGGTAGAGTGAGGATTAAAGAGATTTGGAAAAATCGCAAAATGAAGAACCAGTTCGCCTCGTCAGTGCTTCACGAAAACTATCTGTACGGCTTCGACAATTCTATCCTGAAGTGTATTGAGGCGGACACCGGCGAAGAACAGTGGAAGACTCGTGGATTTGGAAAGGGAACGGTGATACTTGCTGACGGTCACCTGATTATCCTGAGCGACAAGGGCAAGCTAGGGTTAGCTGAGACAACCCCCGCAGGATACATAGAGAAAGCGAGTGCGAAGGTGCTGAGTGGACTATGCTGGACTGCACCGACGCTTGCGAACGGTAAACTTTACGCGCGAAACGAAGAGGAAATGATCTGCTTAGACATGACAGGGAAACATTGAGGAACGGATCCTGTCAAAAGAAAGAGCAGAATGATAAGGGTGTAAAACGTGATGCGTGAAACGTGACAAACATTAGTTCATGGGTTCATTAATAAACGAGTGAACTCATCAACTCAATCGGTTTCGGTTGCACCATTTCTTTATATGAGCAAAAAAATAGACTTTGTTTATCTAACTCCACTTTATCCCTAAAACCCCGTCTTTTAGGGCGGGGATACAGGGACGCTTTAGCATAGTTTTTTTCAAGACTTTAGTCTTGATTCCAATGGTGAAATATGGTATAATTCTTTTGTCTACGGGACAGGGAATTGCAACT
>JAGWBU010000213.1:5159-5929 GCA_021295735.1 Candidatus Poribacteria bacterium
CAGACGCTAAACTCTAAGAACGAGAATGTGGAATTGCTAACAAAAGAATCCCCGTTCTTTAGAGCGGGGAGCGGTCAATACACCAAAGAGGTTTATATGAAAATAGAAAATAGACTTTGCAATTTGATTAGACAATTCGCCACAGTGTCATTTGGAATTTGGTATTTGGTTGGTGTCGTGCTGAATGCTGAAGCGGATGATCATAGTACAGCGGAATGGGCTCAATGGCGCGGTCCGAATCGGGATGGGATTTCGTCCGAGACCGGATTTCTGAAAAATTGGTCCCAAGAGGGCCCCAAAGTCTTGTGGCATATTCCGTTTGGGGATGGCTACTCCGGTATCTCCATCGCTCAAGGCAAGGTTTATACAATGTCTGCTGAAGACGATGATGAGTTTGTGGTCTGCCTAGATGCGTCCAATGGTGAGGAAATTTGGCGATTTCGATCAGGGGCTAAATTCACCGAACAACGGGGTGATGGTCCCCGCTCTATGCCGACTGTTCACGGCGATTCGGTCTTTGCGCTAGGAGCGGAAGGCAAACTTTACGCCTTAAATGCCCATAACGGAACCCAATTATGGTCCCACAATTTCGTAGAAGAGTTCGACAGCAAGATACCCACTTGGGGATTTTCTTCATCGCCTCTGATTGAAGGCAATCTGGTTCTGGTAGAAGCCGGCGGTAAAGATGGAAAATCTATTGTTGCGTTCGACAAAAAAAGCGGTGACGTGGTATGGACAACCCACACAGATGAGGTGGGGTATTCATCACC
>JAGWBU010000082.1:0-7874 GCA_021295735.1 Candidatus Poribacteria bacterium
TTGACACCTGTTGAATTTGAGCAAAAAACTTGTCTTAACTTTACTAATTTTTTGGCCCTAATTAGCGTTGGCACTTCACTTATTCATTATTCTGGTTGGTGGGGCATTCCTAATCCTCAGACAAATTTTTAAAGGGTAGAAGTCGTTAAATATATAAGACAGAACTTTCAACCGATTATACAAAGGATCATTACAATGAAGAAATATACCAAATTTTTAAGGACCGTTAAAAGCATAACTACGGTTACATTAGGGCTTATTCTAATAATCAGTTCAACAAGCCCAATTTTCGCTGCAAAACGTGATAAGCAGTACATTGCCAAACAGATTTCCAACTTTAGGGTAGACGGTGACATTCGTGAATGGGAACGCGCCGAAGCTGTCGCCTTTGATGAGTTAAAAGATGCTGGAGCAGAACTCCCTAAAGCAAGTGACTTTTCTGGTAAGGGACGCGTCGCTTGGAGTGCAAAAGACCCTACCCGTATCTATTTCCTTGTTGAAATTACAGACGATGAACTCCAAGACATCAACCCGCATAATAGTAAGTGGTGGGAGGATGATAGCGTTGAATTTATGTTTGATTTTGACAACGAAGTGGTAAGGGCAGCGCTCGTTCAGTGGACTCTCGGCGCCAATGGAAAGGATCTTTCTGCCGCCGCATCGGCAGACAATACGGAATGGGCACTTTCTAAGAACGGCAATAATTATATCTATGAAGTTGCTCTTGATCCGACAAAACCACGCGGTCCAAATCCAGGTAACCCAAATAGCGGAAAGAACTTCAAAGCGAAAGATGGATTAACTATTGGATTTAGTTTTCACATGAATGATTGTGAAAATGGGCAGCGTGAACATCAGATTGGATGGATAGCCGGTAATGCTTGGGATGCACTCGCTTTTGGTGATCTCACTTTTGACAAAGAATTCTTGGACGTGGAACCGTTAGGTAAAGTCGCATTAACATGGGCGGCTATCAAACAATAGTTTCTTTGCCATGCCTATTTCCGTGGGCATGGCTTTCCTACCAACTAAATCAAATCCAACCTTCTTAATTGAAAATTACTTCCCGCTTGTTTCATCAAAACCCCATGCTTCTGCAATGTATCAGCAAACCTCTTACAAAGGAAGACGCCTTTAATGTATAACCTAAATGGAAAAGTCGCTTTGGTGACAGGTGCAGGAGGTAGAAAAGGCATTGGTCGAGCCATCGCTACGCGTTTAGCAAAAGAGGGAGCAGATGTTGCTGTCAACGATATAACCGAACATCCGTATGCAGCGGACGATACGGAGTGGGGTGGGTTACCAGATGTTGTTCGCGAAATCGCAGCGATAGGCCAACGATCTATCAGCGTAGTTGCGGATGTATCAGATGCAAAGCAGGTTGGCGAAATGGTAGAAAAAACCGTTGCTCACTTTGGAAAGATAGACATTCTCGTTAACAATGCAGGGACAAAAGCCGGAAAAGATCGCGTGTTAGTCGTTGACCTCGCTGAAGAAGATTGGGATAGGGTGCAAAATGTTAATGTGAAAGGGGTGTTCCTCTGCTGCCAAGCGGTGGCACGACACCTTATCGCACAGGGCACTGGTGGCAAAATCATCAACATCTCATCCGTAACAGGCAAACGAGGTTCAGCACGCTATGCCGCGTACAGCGCCTCTAAATTTGCTGTCCTCGGTTTAACACAGTCCCTTGCACACGAACTCGCACCGTATCAGGTTAATGTCAACGCTATCTGCCCAAGTCTTGTGGATACCGAACGCGTTGCACATTTAGCTGCTGCTATGATGCCTGCAGACCTTTCAGCAGATGAACAAAAAGCAGAGTTTGCCCGTCGCGCTGAGACATCCGTGCCGTTAGGGCGACTTGCTGAAGGGGCGGATATAGCGAATATGGTAGCATTTTTTGCCTCAGATGAAGCCGCTTATCTTACAGGATTGGCTGTCACTGTATCGGGCGGTTCAGTGATGGATTAGAAGAGGTTTTCAACCTGATGTATCACGCTTTGGAAGCGCGATACATTATGGTGTGACATCGGCGTTGCAAACGCCTTCCACAAGAGACAATACACAGCCTAATCCGCATTATCAACCGTGAGATCCCACAACAACACGATGCCACCACTCACACTCGCCAGTGTTTCCCCGTCCGGACTAAATGCTATACTTAAGACAGAATCCCGATACGCTTTTAGTGTCCGCAGATGTTTGCCGGTGCGCATATCCCACAACATCACGGTGCTATAACCATCCCACTCGCCAGTGTTTCCCCATCCGGACTGAATGCTACGCTATAGAGTTCTCTGCGATGTCCCTTCAATGTCCGCAGCAGTTCGCCCGATAGTGCATTCCATAAACGCACGGTCTTGCCCTGATCGCCACTTGCTATGGTTTTGCCATCTGGACTGAACGCTACACATTTAACTTGATCTTTATGCTTCAACGTCAAAAGCGGGGCACCACTATGTACATCCCACGCGCGCGCAGTGCCATCACGACTCCCGCTCACCAGCAGAAAACCATCCGAACTGAACGCGACAGTACTGACCCAACTCTGATGCTCTGTTATCATATTGATACGTTTACCTGTTGGCATATCCCACAAACAGATGGTGCCAATACCACTCCCACTCGCCAGCGTTTTTCCATCCGGGCTAAATGCGACGGTTGTGACCAGACGTTTATGTCCAACCAACGGCGGAAGCGCTGCACCTGTTTTTACATCCCACAAACCCACGGTATTGTCCCCACTGCCACTTGCTAATATCTGTCCATCGGGACTAAACGCAACGCTTGTGACCGGTTCGGTATGCCCTTCCAGTAACCGCAGCGTTTTCCCTGTCTGCACATCCCACAGCCGAATAGTTTTGTCCCAACTCCCACTTGCGAGCGTCTTTCCATCCGGACTGAACACGATCCAACGGATATTCTGCGTATGGTTTACTATCTTTCGAAGTTCTCTGCTGGTTTCCACATCCCACAACCGCACGGTGCGGTCCCTGCCACCACTCCTCAATGTTTTACCATCCGGACTAAATGCAACACTGATGTCACCCGATTATGCCCAAACAACACTGACAGCTGTGTCCCTGTCTGCACATCCCACAGCCGAATAGTTTTGTCCCAACTCCCACTTGCGAGCGTCTTTCCATCCGGACTGAACGCTACACTCACGACAGACTTGTTATGTGCAGTCAACGTCTGAAGAGATACGCCCGTTTGCGCAACCCACAAGCGGATAGTTTCGTCTTCACTTGCACTTGCCAGTGTCTTTCCATCTGGACTAAACGCTACGTCTAAGACTTTGTCCCTATGCGCTATGAACGGCCGCAGCGTTTTCCCTGTCTGCACATCCCACGACCTCGACATTTTGTCATTGCTCCCACTTGCCAATGTTTTCCCATCCGGACTGAATGCGACGCTTGTTACACCCCAATATGTCCTTCAAGTGTCCGCAGATGTTTGCCGGTGTGTACATCCCACAAACGGATGGTCTCGTCCTCACTTGCACTTGCGAGCGTTTTCCCATCCTGGCTGAACGCAACGTCCGTGGTCCTGCCTTCATGTCCTTGCAGCGTCCAAAGTTCAGTGCCGGTGTGCACATCCCACACACGGACGGTTCTATCGATACTTGCACTCGCCAATAAAGAACCATCTGGACTGAACGCTACGCTCAAAATCCATTCCGTATGCCCTGTCAGCAGATTAAGGGTTTTGTCCGTCTCTACGTCATACACCCAAATACCGATGCTACACGCGACTGCCAAGCGTTTTCCATCATCGCAACTCGCGATATTTCCTGTTATTGAGCCTCTACCGATCCGCGCTTTCACGCCTTCGAGTAAACCTCGTAAATGCCAATCCTGCGCGTCTTGTGCAACGGTGTTTAGAGAAATAACGCATATCGCTAACCCAATCGTTAAAATCAAAAACAGCGTTTTTTGCATGAGAGTTGTCCTTTTTTGGATGAAGTTGTTTTGACTTCATATTATAACATGAGTTTGTGATAAAGGTATGTATAATTATTGGTTATTGGTAATTTTCTGAACCGCGGATTATCACGGATTTCTCGGATTACGCGGAATTTAGGAGTAGCACTGTTCGTAGTCGCGCAATTCATTGCGCCTCTTTCTTCTTCGTAGGTTGGGTAGCGAATCCTACCCAACCTACGATACTTACAAGAAAGATGACCTGGCTAATAACAATATATTTACACACTCAAAGATCACGAAAATACTTGACAAAAACTCAAAAACCTTTTAGAATTCATAAAAAATCCAGACTGGAGACAAGAATGAAACTGGCAATATGCAACGAAATGTTTGAAAATTGGAAAATTGAGGATGTGTTCACTTATGCTGCCGAACTTGGATACGATGCGGTCGAAATTGCACCATTTACATTAGCAGACTCGGTTTTGGACATCAGCGAAACGGAACGGACCCGAATCCGCAAAGCCGCTAAAGATGCAAAAATAGAAATCGCAGGACTTCATTGGCTACTCGTTTCACCGCCAGGGCTCTATATCAACCATCCGGACGCAGACATACGGAACGAAACACGGGACTATTTACTGGCACTTATTGAACTCTGTGCAGATTTAGATGGACAGATACTGGTTTTCGGGTCACCACAGCAACGCAATGTCATGGAACCGCTCAGCTTTGAACAAGCATGGAATTACGCAAAGGATACCTTCGCAGCAGGGGCGGAACTCGCTGGTGAAAGAGACGTAGTATTGTGCATGGAACCGTTATCAAGCGATCAAACTAACTTTATTTCCCACCCTGACAAAGCCGTTGAAATGGTTAACGCTGTGAATCATTCTAATTTTCAGATGATTTTGGACGTATGTAGTACCGCAAAAGAAGGTTTGGACATGCCAACACAAATTCGCAACTGTGCCAAACATGTTGCACACTTCCATTCCAACGACGACAACGGCTATCTTCCCGGTTCTGGTAATGTAGATTATCCACCAATCATTGAAGCGTTGAAAGAGGTAAATTACAGCGGTTATGTCTCAACAGAGGTCTTTGATTTCAAACCAGACCCGAAGACGATCGCAAAACAGAGTATTGAATTTTTGAACTCTCTACTATGATATCCGAATTCCGTGAATGCTATAACGTTTATAGCAAACTCAGAACAGAAATGGGGCGTTGGCTCAAACAGAGCATGCTACTTGACCCGCCCGGCCCGAACAACGGCGGTGAGGACGAGGCAAACTATGCGCTCGCGTGGTTTCCACACTATTTAATCACTGGCGACCCAACCGTTTTGCAACACTTTGATGTTCTAAAAGAGGCACTTCTCGGTTGGGTAGAACGCGATTGTGTGCATGGGTATGAACCGAAGGCTGAAGCGCATCACGGGCCGGAACCATTTCTGCTCTTTTTGCCTCGCTATATCGGATTAAAACCGGACGATACTGAGGCGATTTCCCTTTTAACAGATGCCGCTGAACATATCGGGAATTGGGTGCCAGAAATACCGCCTTGGTACGATTACGCGCGAGATACATTTATCGGCTACAATATCGGCACACAGTTTGTCGAAAACGATAGAAAGAATGTCTATGAACTCGCGGAGCATTTCCGCTTCATTCACATCGCTCTCGCTACATATCATGTTACAGGTGAAAATCGGTATGTGGAGTGGGCATTACGGTATGGACGAAAACGGGCTGAGCGAATCATTGCGGCGCCGAATCCGATGCCGTTACTCTGGGATTTGAATGAAAATGGTCTTAGCGAGGCAGAAGTTGACGCAAAAAATTTGCATCGGCTTGTCGCAAGTTCACATCACGTTCCGGGAGACCCTTTGGCAGGAATTGAAAATCTACTGGCTTCTGGTGCCATTTATGCCTTAGGTGATCTGTATCTCTTATCTGGAGAAGAGATTTTCCAAGCTGCTGCGCAGCGAATCGTTGAACCACTTGTTACATCACTCAGTGATCCTTACAACGATCCAGCTGCATCTGCCCTCAGTTATTATAGATGGACTTTCAACGATACCTATTTTGATACTGCCATTATTGGAGGCTTACAAGAACTTCCACCTACTTCACCAGAACTGTTAGCACTTGTATTCCCACAGGAAACTCGTCGCCGAGAACTCGGGGTAGGAAAGCGGTCAGATATGGCATACTGGGGTGAATGGTCAGATGACGGTTCGGTTCAACCGATACATGAACCGTCAACTGCAACGTTAACACTCGCGTATCAGGTAACAGGTGAGGTAGCTTATGCAGTTAGAGCATTGCGGAATGCTGCTACCCGCCTAACTATCGCAAGACGTGTACTACGCGGTGGAAGGGAACACGCGGACATGGGGGGTGCTGTCTGCTCAGTTGCCGCAGGGCACGGACGCAATTGGGGACAAGGCGCAGTAACTGCTTGCTACGGTCCTCTGCTCCTCGGTACCCGTGAAATCTTGGGCAAGGTTGTCCCACTCATAACTATCAAAAAAACGAATGGACAAAACGTGATACCACCAACACTTCTCTCCTTAGTCCGCCCTATTATTGGGACAAAAAACAAAGCAGAATTAATCTTTTACAATAGTGGCGATTCGTCTCTCAAATTTTCGTGGCAGCCACAAAATTACACTCATGCGTCAAGTAAGAAGGTTGAAGATAGTCCGTGGTACGATGAGGTTCTTGCAGCAAACGAGATTCAGAAACGGACTTTGTAAGAAAGGTCTCACGCAAATAATTTTGGAATGTGTCTGATTAATTTCCGAAATTCTGTGCAACAAGTACTAAATCCAGAATATTAACTTTCCCGTCGCCGTTTACGTCTCCCTCCGTATCTTCTTGACCAAACCGAGAAGCTACAAAAACAAGGTCTGATATATTGACAACACCATCCCCAGTCACATCGTAAAGTAGGTTGGAACTAACCAATTCATAAACAATATCTTGGCTATTTTCGAATTTAACGGGACCGAAGTTTGGTGCAAGCCATTGGTAGGCGGTAGCACGCGTTATTGATAAAGTAGAAATGGTTCTTGTCTGTATTCTAATTTTTAGGCAATTCTCAAATGTCCCTGCTGGCGTCACAACATCTTCTACTTCGATAACTTCATTAGAACTTATGAATGTGATAGGACCGATTAAGTTCACTTCTGAATCAGCCGTAAGTTCCCACGAGGTTCCAAGCTTTAGTAATGCTGGATAGAAAAGAGCGGGTGGATATAACACGGCAATTGCTACACCAAACACTGAATCAAGTTCCACCTCAATTTTATAAAGTTTAATACCCTCTTCATCAAAATTGATAAGATACCGCTCAGTTGTAATGGAATCTGTTCCTAATGTCTCAGTCGTAATTTTGAGTAGTGCGAGTTCTTTGCCGTCAATGGACTCATCAGATGTTTCAACAGTGTAAGTTAGCCGTTCAGCTTTATCCTCGCTTTCCATGACCCATATATTGCCAAGAGTCGTTGGATAATAATTTTGTGCCATAGCAGTGAAACTAAAAAAGATGAGCAGGGCTGCTAAAAGCGCCACCAATAAAGCATTTTTAAACATTTAATCTTCCTTCCGCAAAATTGCTCAAAGTTCTCCCAGAACACCGAGGTGTTCTGTATATAGTAAAGCACATAATTGCTTATACGCGTTGATGATTTCCTGTATTGTTTTTTAGCATTATATTGCCATCATCTTAATAATATTGGCAAAATCCTTTTCAATCGGGTTCAAATCCGGTGAATATGGAGGGAAAACAATAGATATTATGTGGAATGTTACAAGTTTACCAGATACTAACTATAAACACAATCAAATCGTTATAATGGGGTGTGTAAAGTTTTTGTAGAAATCCGCACAACTCCTATTGTAGGGGCGGGTCTCCGGGAATGCCAAAAGGCATTCG
>JAGWBU010000082.1:7985-28519 GCA_021295735.1 Candidatus Poribacteria bacterium
CCCGGGACCCCGCCCTACAGTGGACGCCGCGTAATCATTGCAAATTGAACCTATGTAACCAAATATTTACACACCCACACAAGAGTGCTTCTTGACAATTGAATGCCTCTGTCCTACAATAAGGCACAGTCATTTTTGTACAAAAACTTTACACACCCATAAAAATTTGATTTGCAGAAAATACACATTTATAGTATCATATAAATGTGCATATTTTATTATTAAAGGTACTACATCCGTCTTTTAGCAAAACATGGTAGTGCCTTGCATTTTACTTTTTTTAGACAGATAAGGAGCAAATAATATGAGCAATGAAGCATTAGGAATGGTTGAAACACGTGGGTTGGTCGGTGCGGTTGAAGCTGCCGACACGATGGTCAAAGCCGCGAACGTCAAATTGATTGGAAAAGAACAGGTAGGCGGTGGTTTTGTAACCGTCATGGTCCGCGGGGATGTCGGGGCAGTGCAAGCTGCCACAGATGCTGGGGCAGAAGCTGCCAAAGCAGTTGGTGAATTGGTATCAGTACACGTTATTCCGCGTCCACATTCGGATGTTGAAACGATTATTGCTGGGAAAGCTGCCGATTCGAATGAATAAATTCGTTGTTTGTGTTGGACATGGCGCGACATAGAGATCGCGCCTACGGGAACGTGAAAGCAACTTATACTTACTATTCCCGAATCAACACATAAGCCATGGGATGCACGGATTTCTGAACACGAATCGGTATTTATGCTACACCTATTGATTTATTCGGTTTAAGTGCGTGCCTACTTGAGGTATTGGAGGGTTGAATGGCACAAATTGATGAGAAACAGATTGAACAGATTGTTTCACAAGTTTTAACAACACTGCAGAAAGATGGAACGGTTTCTGTGCCGCCTTCCGTGACATCTGGGGCGAATTCTTCGCGGTCAGGCGTTTTCGGAACTGTTGAGGAGGCTATTGGCGCAGCAAAAACAGCGCAAGAAGCACTCGTTAAACTTGGGTTTGCCAAAAGACGTGAAATTATTGAGGCGATAAAACAGGTCTCGCTTGAAAACGCAAAACGACTCGCGGAGCTGGCTGTTCAAGACACAAAAATGGGCACCGTGGAACACAAGGTGATGAAAAATGAAGGTGCTGTGAACTTGTCGCCCGGTATGGAAGACCTTTTGTCGGAGTCAATGTCCGGAGATGATGGCACGCTTTTGATTGAATATGTTCCGTTTGGTATTATTAATTCAATTACGCCCACCACCAATCCAACTTCAACAGTTATCAACCACGCGATTATCATGATCGCTGCGGGTAACGCCGTTGTATTTAGTCCACATCCGAACGCAAGTGAATGCACGGAAGAGACAATGCATGTCATCAACGAAGGGATTGTAAAGGCAGGCGGACCTGCGAATTTACTCGCCTCTGTTGCAAACGCGACATTGCGGACTGCAAAACAAATTATGGACCACTCCGACATCGCTATGGTTGTTGCGACCGGCGGCGCAAGTGTTGTGCGGGCAGCATTAACAAGTGGCAAAAAAGCAATTGCTGCAGGACCTGGTAATCCTCCCGCGATTATAGATGAAACGGCTGATATTTCAAAAGCAGCAAGGCATGTGATTGCGGGCACAAGTTTTGACAATAACCTGCTCTGTATTGGCGAGAAAGCACTTTTTGTTGTTGAATCTGTTGCGAATGAAACGATCCAGGAATTGACAAAGAACGGTGGACATCTACTCAGTGCAAGTCAACGCGAGGCACTTGAGGCGGTTGTCACGGAGAACGGGGAATCAAACAAGGAATATATCGGTAAAGATGCAAAGACTATCTTGGACGCAGCAGGCATCACAGCACCCGCACAAACAGTTGCCATTGTAGTGGAAGTTCCAGCTGACCACGGGTTTGTTATCAACGAATACCTTATGCCGATTTTGCCTGTCGTTCGGGTGCGTGATTTTGACGAGGCACTCAAAGGTGCGCTCGCAGCAGATGGCGGTAGAGGACACACCGCGATGCTACACACCAACAACACAGCGCGCATCACACAATATCACAAGGCGATGAATTGTAGTGTTGTTGTTGTCAATGCCCCCTCTTATGCATGTTGTGGATTGGAAGGCGAAGGCTTTTTAGCAATGACTATCGCCGGACCCACTGGCGAAGGATATACGCGCCCCCGCACATTTACACGTCAAAGACGGTTAACCCTTGCAAACGACTTATCTGCACATACGTTGTGAAAGAAATAGGTTTATTACGACCAGTTTGTGTCGTTAATAATTAAGACAACATCGGTAACGCACCCTCTCCGATCTCGTTGCTCTTCACGAATATTACCAGGCAGATTTACATGCCCGGTGAAACGACCATTGCAACTATTGATGAGGACAACATGAACGTAGAAAACCGAACACTTTTCATTGCTGATAATCTTGACATTATGCGAGGCATTGACTCTGATACAGTTGACCTTATCTATCTTGACCCACCTTTCAATACAAACGAGGAGCACAAAGCTCCTATCGGAACACCCGCAGAAGGCGCACAATTTAAGGACATTTGGACAGATGAAGATGTGAAAGACGGTTGGTATAGTGAAATCGCTGAACAATATCCACATATCCACCAGATAATTCAAGCAGCCGAGCATGCCTTTGATCACTCTATGATGATTTACCTCATGGCTATGGGTATCAGACTGATTGAAATGAAACGTATTCTAAAGCTTAAAGGGAGCATATACTTACATTGTGATCCAACTGCAAGTCATTATTTGAAGTTAATATTAGACAGTCTCTTTGGAAACAAAAACTTTCGGGCAGAGATAATCTGGAAAAGACATAATGCACACAACGACAAAACATTTGGCAGTATACACGAAACGATCTTCTGTTACGCACCACACAAGATTCCAATCTCTGATGAAGTCCGTGCACCAGTAGATCCTAATTCGTTAAAGAAATATAAAAAGACTGACAACCGTGTAAAAGTACATGGAAAATACATTTCAGGTGACCTTACGGCTTCAGAACCAAGACAAGGAGAATCGGGGCAAACTTGGAACAGTATCAACCCTAAAAATAGACACTGGTCGCCACCACGCACGGGCGAATACGCCAAATATATTGAAGAACATTTTATACCTAATTATCGTTCAATAGAAAGCCCGCATAAACGCTTAGACTTACTTGATGAAGCAAACTTAATTTATTGGTCAAAGAAAGGTAAGCCATCACTAAAACGATATAAAAACGCAAAAAAAGGGCATCTACACCAAAGTCTATGGACAGATATAAAACCAGCTCGTGGTGATGAGAATACAGGATACCCGACCCAAAAACCGCTGGCACTTCTTGACAGGATTATCAAAGCTTCATCTAATGAAGGCGATTTTGTATTAGATCCTTTTTGTGGTTGTGCTACTGCTTGCGTTGCAGCAGAGAAACTCCAACGGAAATGGATTGGTATTGATATTTCACCCTCCGCAGAAGTTATCACAAAAATTCGTCTTGACGAAGCAAGCGAACAGGGTGTTTTATTTTCGGATATTCAGATGTCAGATGTTATTGTTACAAGCGAACCTCCGATTAGAACAGACACCGATCCGCAAGAAGCAATCCAACCGAAGTTACCAAACTACACAATCCACAAAAACGATCTTTACGGTAAACAAGAGGGTTTTTGCAATGGGTGCAGAGAGCATTTCAGAATCAGAAATCTACAAGTAGATCATATCGTGCCACAATCTAAAGGCGGCACAGACCACCCAAAGAACCTGCAGCTACTATGTCAAGCTTGTAATTCAACTAAAGGAAACGGTACTCAAGAGGAGTTGATACAAAGACTCAGAGATACTGGTGTCTTGCGTTGATCTATTACAATCTATTCATTTATACCATGCGACTCTAAAAATTCCTGTCCCTCAGAAACAATTTCAGCGAACCCATCATCCATAAACTGATTGCTACGATTTTCTCTGTTAATCAAGTTGTGTAGATACGCATTAAAACCTATACGTCGCTTGTTCTTTTCAAAAAAATTTAACCATTCATCAAGGCGTTTGTATAATGATTTATCTTGTATATAAGGTTCTAATAATTCAAGATCATATATTGTTAATACCGTGAGAGGCATGATTTGTAAATGTTTGATTAAGTATTGATACTGCACTTTCTCTTGAAATTTAGAATCCAAAACATCATTCATGAATAATCCTGAAAATATACGATCAGAAAGGACTAATACAGGATAGATCTTCTTGATTTTGCAGATGTCAATTCCATCAACAACCTGTCTTTGACTTTGATGTAGATTTCCTAACTTCTGAACAGCTCTCCCTAATTGTTCTATACCTTTTTTAACAGATGGACAACCATCATAAAACTTGTTAAAATCACCACCAAATTTACATTCCGCAGAAAGAATTGTTGATTTGCATTCAAACAATATGAGTGTGTCATCACCGCAAACAGCGACATCCGCACATTCTACATTTCCTTTTTGGTTGTATTTAGGATTGATAATAACTTTCTCTTGCTTAGATGAATTATGAGAATCGAGTCCTCGCTCAATTACAGACGCAGCGTAATCTTCAAAGACATCACCCCATAATTCCTCAAATGCTCCTTTCTCAACCTTATTTTTTAAAAAATTTTGACGAAATAGCCAAAATGCCCCAGTATGAAGTTTATCCAAAAAAAAAGGTAAAATCAATACAAATTACCCTATCCTCATTTAATTTTAAAATAGGTCTTTCACGCCATAATCTAAATTCATCAATGAACTTTGGATCTTTTTCTGCCCTGTTTTTTAGATCGTCTATTGAGACAGATATAAGTGGAAGCAGTTTCTGAAATAAAGGAGTAAACTCGTCCGATTGCCCATTAGGGTTGAAAAATAAAGACCTATCAGTAACTAATTCTTGTCTGCATATTTCCTCTGCTGTATAATTCCAGTAATATGTAAATATGAGAAAAATAAGGTTTTGATATTCCTGCAACGTTAGTCCGGTGTTCTGATAGAAAATATCATTTGCATCAAGTTTTGATGTATCTTCCTGAAGTAACCTTAAGAATTCTTTTGAACGAACTGTTAGATGTTTAGTATATACTTGTGGTGCTTCGGTTGTCGCATATTCTTGAAAAGGAATGGAATTAACTAACATGTTGCTTTCTTTTATCACCTCAGACTCCGTCAAAGCAGAAGAACCTGTATCCAGTAGCCCGTTGACAATTAGGTACACCTTAGCAAAGTCGTTCATTGCCTCAACGGTAACAATGTCTTTAGTAGAATCTGGATCAGAATAACATGCACATTTATCTAACATGCGAAGTGTTCCTTGTCGGCTGAAAACAAAATCTCTCCTTATTTCTCTAGAGGCATCTATCCCATTAAGTATTGTACCCCAGCAGAAAGCTTCCTTAAGAACTCTTTCATCGTGCGTAATGTTTTTACTACGGTGGAAAAGAAGATTGATTCTGCAAAGATTTACCAAGACGTTTTCGTAATTAAATGTGCTAACAATTTCTTTTAAGTTTTCTTCTGTGTGTGGTATTCCTAACCGCTCTGCAGGAATTACCTTACCAACTGCGAAATTACCCATGTTTAAAAGGTTGTTTGTTCTCATATTTTGCCTCATAATATTAACCTCCTACTTCTGTTTTTGCCACTACAACTGTTACATATATTGTAACATATTTCCAAAACTGTTGTCAAATTATTAATTTGACAACAGTTTTGGAAATATGGATTTCTCGAAAAACATTTTATTAGCATTACTACGGCGGAGTTTGCTCCACCTTTTTTATGTAATCTGTCCGTAAAATAACACGTTATTATTAAACAGATATATTCCCAAAGACAGGATATTCCCAAAGAATAATGAATACCGACATAAACAAACTCAGAGAATTGATACGCTACCATGAGCGTAAATACTATATTGATGACCAACCCGAAATTTCTGATGTAGACTTTGACGCACTCATGCGACAACTGGAGGAACTTGAAGAGGCATCGCCAGAAGACATTCCATCAGACTCCCCTACGCAACGAGTAGGTGGTGGTGTCGCATTAGGTTCACGTATACCGCACCGCAGCCCGATGCTAAGTCTTGATAACACTTTTGGTAAAGACGAGTTGCTGGATTTCGGTGTGCGGGTCCGGAAATTGTTGGAAGACGAACCCGTTGAATATGTTACAGAGTTAAAGATTGATGGGTTAGGCGTTTCACTGCTCTATGAAAACGGTGTCTTCGTTCGCGGTCTAACGCGCGGTGATGGTGAATTCGGTGAGAATGTGTCCGGTAATTTGCGAACTATTCGCGCTATTCCGTTGCGTCTCACTTCCACAGCGGATAATCCTGTCCCGCCTGTATTAGAAGTGCGCGGTGAGGTTTTTATTCCAAAACATCTCCTTGGCGATATTAACGCACAACGGGAAGCAGAGGGAGAATCTCCTTTTGCTAATCCGAGAAATGCTGCTGCCGGCTCCGTGCGGACCCAGGATTCCAATGTCACTGCTAAGCGACCATTAGATATTTTCATCTATTCGCTCAATTATGTGGAAGGACTTGAATTTGCAACGCATACTGAGGCACTTGAGAAATTAAAAAGTTTCGGATTCAAGTGCAATCCACACACAGAACTTCACAACTCGCTTGAAGATGTCATCATATATTACAATCAATGGGTAGAGAAACGTGAGGAAATTCCTTATGAAGTTGACGGGATTGTCGTAAAGGTTAACGATATTTCACAACAGAATGAACTCGGTTCGACTGCTAAAAGTCCTCGTTGGGCGACCTCCTACAAGTTCCCCGCACATCAAGCAATTACGACCATTGAAAATATTGAGGTACAGGTAGGACGCACAGGCGTGTTGACTCCTGTCGCAATTTTGGAACCGGTAAAAGTTGCCGGTGCCACAATTACGCATGCCACGTTACACAATGAGCAGGAAATTAGTAACAAAGATATTCGCATCGGAGACACGATTGTTCTTGAACGTGCTGGAGACGTTATCCCTAAAATTAACGATGTGTTGAAAGAAAAACGGAACGGAGATGAGGTCGCTTTCCAATTTCTCGATTTGTGTCCATCGTGCAACACGCCCGTTCAACGTTCTGAAACTGAAGTGGCAGTACGATGTGTGAATGCGGGATGTTCGGCGCAATTGAAACGCCGAATTGCGCATTTTGCTTCGCGTAATGCCCTTGAAATTGAAGGGCTCGGTCCTGCCACAGTAAATCAATTAGTAGATAATGAACTCGTTCGCGATGTAGCAGACCTCTACACTTTAAAAGCAGAAGAAGTGGGTAAATTAGATCGGATGGGACCGGGACTTACAGGCAACCTTATGCATCAAATTGCGCATAGCAAAGATGCCCCCGCAGCGAAGGTCCTGGTCGGATTGAGTATATTTCATGTCGGGGATACCGTCGCGGAACTCTTAATTGACCACTTTTTATCTATAGAAGGTTTGAGTCAAGCCGATGCCGATGCTATTGAAGCTATTCCGGGGATCGGTCCACAAATAGCAGAAAGCGTTTCCACCTTCTTCGCACAAAACCGTCCTTTAATTGAAAAATTAAAAGCGGCAGGATTGCGATGCTTTACGGAAGAGGTCGTTAAAACACCAAAGATTTTAGAAGGGACTTTTTTTAGCGGTAAAACGTTTGTTGTTACGGGCAGTCTTGGGGATATGACGCGTACAGAGGCATCAACACAGATTAAGGCACGCGGTGGGAAAGTTACATCCAGCGTAACAGGAAAGACAGATTATCTTATCGCAGGTGAAGGTGCAGGATCCAAATATGATAAGGCAGTTGAATTAGATGTGGAGATTCTGACAGCAGAGGCGTTTTCTGAACATCTGAAGGAAAACTGATGGTTTGGTTATTTATACCCAAGTTGCCACCTATTTCGCAAATGCTCTTGTAGGAGGGGTTTCTAACCCCGATTTAGAACAAAAAACATAAGAATAAAAGCAGTGTTTGCTAACTTGAAATCTTGTCCGAGCAACTTAGGTTATTTATGAACAAATATCTCAGATAATCAGCAGAGAAGATGGAGAAAAGTTATCACCTGTTTCGTACGTGGAATTCGCCGTGAATGTTCAAAAATCTTGTAGCTTACACTCTCCGACTTGCTTCCATTCGTTCGAGATTCTTTCGGTTTGCACCAGTAATTTAACGGCACTTCACCCGTTAACTCACCAACGCTTGTCCCGTTAGTAAACTGGGACGCTAATGCCTTCGGATGAAGCGGTTGTCCGCTAACCAGATAGCAATCCTTGTTCTCGCGAAACCCATCAGAATAAGCGAAGTACCGAATGACACCTGCCTCAGAAAACACAATCGCACAAACAAATCTGGATAACCTTGTATAATGAATCCCTGTGCTTGTTAGAGATGTACCATACTGCGAAGCAAGCGCTGCAATTGCTGGTAACCCTACTTGTGAATGGGCAGATGAATCTGCCGAAAAGATAGGGGTAGGCATTAGCAATTCAGCAGCAAATTGATTTGCCCGCTGTTCACTCTTTAGATATGCTTGTTTCTTCGCCTGTGCTGTGTCTTCACCCTGTTCTGCAATCATGAAATTCAATCGTTCATCCATTGAGCAAGAATCAACAGTATCGCGCTCTAACATGTAATGACCGATTTCATGCGCAATAGTGAAATTTCGGCGAGACTCTGATCGGATACGCGCATTGATAAGAATACCCCACGCATTCTCGACTCGCATCAGGCAACCGTCACAAGTGTCGGGAAGTTCACGTTCCCAGATCACAATGCCGAGTTTTGTCGCGATTTGTCTTGGGTCTATCGGAAAATCTTGTATTTTAAAGTCGCGAAGGATGCCCCACGCCGCAGCAGCGGGACTGTCCTTCGCATATTGCAGCCGATTATTCAGCATCAGCGGAACCTTCATTCGGTGTTTCTGTTTCCGCTTGTGTCTTGAGAAATTTATAGAATTCATAGAGCGTTTCTTTATCTTTCTCCGCGAATTCCATCATTCCCCTGAACATTACATTAACCCTCGGATCCGCCAATAAGTCTTCATAACCACGGTCCTTCTTACCAAGCAGGTAATCTGTTGTTACCTTCAAGGCATCAGACAAACTGGAAAGCGTATTAAAAGAGGGTTTTCGAGTTCCTGACTCAAATTGAGAAATAGCTGCAGGCGTCAAATTCGCTGCCTTTGCCAATTCAGTTTGCGTCATTTTAAGTTCACGTCGACGTTGTTTTATTCGTGAGATAACTTCTTCACTCATGAGTAATTCCTTTCATTGTTAAAAAAAAAAAAAGCATAATTTTAGGAGATTCCGATACAAAATTTCTTTACAAGAAACGAAATCCAATAAGAATGTGAAATATAGTTTAACATAAAATTTAATTAAATGCAAACTTTTTTGTCTTATTTTGAATAAAAAAGAATTTTATACAGAATTCTGTTCCAAACTTAAATTATACCGAGAAGTATCACGTAGTAAATACGTTTTCTCTTTACTCCAAATTGAGGGTGATGTTATACATTGGATGTGTAAATATTTGGTTACATAGGTTCAATTTGCAATGATTACGCGGCGTTTCCACTGTAGGAGACCCGCCCCTACAATAGGAGTTGTGCGGATTTCTACAAAAACTTTACACACCCTTATACATTATTTATGTTGACAATAAATTCTAAATTTGGTACACTAACAAGAAGCGAAACATAGGAATCGGGGAAATTACATGAGAATTAAATATTATATCGTAATAAATTTACTTGTCTTTCTATGCTGTGTTTCGTTCGGTTATGCAGCAGAAGGCAAAAAAACGTTAGGGTTGTCGGAAGCTGCAATCCAAATACGAGATCAACTTTCTATCCGTAACATTAGAAAAGACCTTGCACGCTTATCAAGTCTTGAAAGCCGCGTTACAGGTTATCCGCAAGCAGCAAATGGAAGTAAATATATTTTTGACCGTTTCGTTGAAATGGGATTGAAGAATGTTGAAAGTCGTGAATTTACTGTCACAGTTCCTATTGATTATGGTAATAGTGCTATTGACATCCTTTCTGCTGATGGTACGGTGCAACACACGTTCCCACTCAAACCGTTGTGGCCGAACCTTGTCCGAACATCCCTTCTTGCCGATGGTGTCAAACATACTGTTGAAGCAGGAGAAACCCTCGAAAAAATCGCAGAAAACTACGCTGTCCCGCTAACAACTATTGCAGAAAACCCACACAACCAATATTTACCTACACCTGTTGTGGAGGGGAACACGGTTTTCATACCAACTGGCGGTCTTACCGGGCCCTTATTTTACGGAGACGATGCCCAACTTGCAGATTTCAACGGAAGTAAAGTCGGCGGCTTTTGGTACAGGCTCCAAGAAGGTGATACACTGGCTTCACTAGCGAGACGTTATCGCGTTACGAAAGCGAGTATAACCGATGATGTTCTCAATGGACATCTGCAGAAAGCTTCCGATGGCATTGATAACAATGAAGATGGTACTGTGGATGAATATGGCGAAATTCCGCTGTTATCAGAGATTCTTGGATGGGCGACAGATGGCATTGACAACGATGCTGATGGTTGGACAGACGAAATTCCCGGCGATGCCACAGATGGTGTTGATAATAACAAAGACGGCCGGATTGACGAGACAGGCGAATTCATCGCTGCAAGCGAATCCGATATCTTTATCCCCAAAGGCGCGATCGTTCTTGCCGAGTTTAATTCGGGTACCCGATGGATCAACGCTGCCATGCTTGGTGCCTCCGCTGTTATTTTTATAGAACCAGAAACAACAATCCGAGGCGAAGCAGAAAACAAATTCCTCACTGTACCAGCCAACATTCCCCGATTTTGGATTTCTAATACAGATGCTGTTCAATTAAAAGATTTTCTTGCCACAGGTGAAGAGGTCAATGTTCGCTTGCGCGGTAAAATGAAATGGGAACGACGCGTCGGTCAAAACATTCGTGGCTTTTTAGAAGGTGGCGATCCTGTCCTACGCGATGAACTAGTCGTCGTTACCGCATATTACGATTCTATGTCAGTCGTACCGGCAATTGCCCCTGGTGCTGACCCAACTTGTGGGATTGCTGTCCTAATGGAGCTTGCACGTCTGTTCGGACAACCGCAATACCGCCCTGGTCGTTCAGTACTATTTGTTGCTGTTGACGCGCATTTCCAAGGTTTAGCTGGCATGCGCGCATTTATGGAAGGTATTGGACAAGATATTGTCGGGTCAGCAACTGATTCCCCTGGAACCCCTACTTTGCAAGGGTTAAGAAGGGGTTTGTCAAATGATATTATCGAGTTTGAAGAATTAGGACGCAAACTATTACTTTCCATTGATCGGAGTATTTTGGTTGACTTGGACGCGGATTTCTACCACGGCGTGCACGGGATAAAAGAAGACCTTGAATCGCTCTCCACAACGTTGACAGGACTCTCTACAACCCGTTCTCAAATTGATTGGTTACACAGAGCGCAACGAGATTTCTCAGAACGCCAGAAAAAACAGGTGGATCGCAACCGAAAACGCGAAAAACAGGGATTCACAGAGGAAGAAAAATCAAGACTCGAAGCGAATCTCGTTCGGTTTGAAAAAGAAGCATTGCAAACGACACACTTCCTTCGCGAGATTGTTAACCGACTGGGACAGATTCGGACATCCGCCTTGAAAACGAGTAAGGATGCTCAACGAGAACTCATTGAAACTATCGCATTGCCTATTGCACGATTAGACACATGGGCAGTGGATAGGCTGATGCGCGAACTTGAATCAGGCGAGATAGATGACCGATACGACACGCATCCAAACGCATCATACCTGTTACCGATGAAGGATGGAACCGATTATGAAGTGCCAACACCTGACGATCTACCACCAGAATTATTATCCGAAATTGAACAATTGAACAAGACCCTTGCCAATTGGGAGATGAGTGATCAGCGTAAATTTGCTTTGATGTGGACACCTGACAAAATACTTGACCGCCACTTAGATTTGCCGACTCTCAGAAAAGCGAGAGATGCACGAAAGACCCTTGCAAACACAACTGAATCTAAGGAAGACGCCATACCACGAGAGCGAGTACTTCTGGAAAAAATAAAGGAAAATCTCAAGGACACCGCTACCATTGAAAATCAAATTAAAGAAGCTATTACGAAATTGAGCAGTGATCGTGAGCACGATCTTCCACCTGAAGTATTAACGCAATATCTAACTGAAGCATCACAAGAACGGATTAATAGAATTGATGATCAACTCCAGCAACGTTTGACCGAAGCAACTTCAGCATCTGTGGTAGGTGAAGCTGGAGATGGTTCATCTGAAAATATTCTAATTGAGGATTTGGCACGCGATAAGCAAGGTATTTTTGAAATTGCACTGCGGAATGCCCGTTTAGAACGGACGCGTATCCAGTATCTCCTTGATTCCCATGAAACCCTCACACGTGAGTTTCTTGATGAGGAGTTGCTAATTCTGAAAAGTTATCTTTCAGGTGAGGAGGTTGCACAAGCAAAAGAGGCACGCAAACATATTGCCGCCTATCTGGTTGAAGCCGAAATCCTACAAGCAGTCAAACAGAACGCAGCTTCAGATGTGATCGCTCTTGAAAATCTAATCAAGCAGCTCCCATCGCTAACAAGGGATATAGATGCACAAACGAAGGTGCTTCTTCGCGATAATATGCTCACGCTAAGGAATGCGCGATTCCGAAACATTCAGAGCAGAGTTGAGAAGATGTCACGCATAAGCGAGATAGAATATAATCGCAAACTCGCTCAGATTGAAGCCGCAGTTGCACTACAAGACCTATTCAACCGATACTATACCTCTCTTTTCTGTAGCATTGACCTTTCCTCTCAATCGAATCAGTTCGGTGTATTTAACAAAGGATGGTTTTATGACCAACAACCGGAATTTGTGTTACGGCGAGAGTTCGCGAGTATTGGCAATAAACTCGCTGCTTATGCAGCTGATGCTGATTTCGGTGTCCGCGTGAGGAAATTATGGCGAGCAACAGACGATCAGATTCGTCAAGCGGTTATGGCGCGACAGTGGTCAGTGGCAAGTCAGATTTCTGATAAGGCAGACCTTGAAGGGAAAACGCTTGAGACTCTGCTTAGCGCACACTATGGTAAACTCACAGGTTTAGGCGGTGTTAGCCGACTCATGAAGATGCAGTTTGAGCAGTGGCGAAACCGAGGTGAACCGTCTGAAGATATGCTTAAGGATATGGACTATATCCGCAAAGAGGTAGAACGGTTTATCCGAAACGATGTGCGCAGCGCAAAGAAAAACCGAAAAAACAGTATCCGCATGCGTGAACAGTTAGACGCTATGCTAAGACTCCGGCACGAAGACCCCGACACATTTACTGAAGATGAGATAGAGGACATTAAAACATTAATCTCAATTGTAGGATTGGGCGGCGGTAGTAACTTTGTCAATGCAATTTCCGCGAGTGGTGGAAAAACGTGGAAAACATATATTCCAGGGAAAATTGCCTTTGATAGTGAGGTTGCAACACTTGTTGGTAAAACAGGCATCGCCTTTGCAACGATTGAAGACGCGCGCGTCCTTACCGATACACCGCTTGATACGATTGATCGCGTTGATCTCCGTGAAGATGGCAATCTACATCAACAAGCAAAAACATTGGCATCTCTACTGATACAAGCGCTACGCGATCCACAGATGCCCACTGCAGCACGCGTTGGAAACTTTTATTGTAACCTTTTCGGTGATGTAGTTGAATTCGATGCCCGTGAATCTGCGTTGCCAAATAAACCTGTACCATATCCGATTGTAACGCTTCGCCGAAAACACAAAACTATGATGGGGGTACGCGGTGACTTATTCGCCATGGGCGATAATAAAGGTAATTTTGAAGTCGCTGGGTTGGCAATGGAAGGCAGAGCGACTCGCAGACTTGGTGGTGCGCAAGAAGTAGAGGCATATATCCTTGACTCCGATTCTGGGGATATTGTCTACGCTCCCGATTTAGGGAATTACGGTGCTAAACTGCTACCGAATAAAGTGCCGATCAACACACGGCGACGGGGATGTCGGGTTGTCACTTTCCCGTGTGTATCCACAACTATCTATGATTTAGTTGACCAGCGCTATCTCCGTACCTTACGCGAATTAGAGGTGTATGATGCGTTATCCGATAGCCCACCCGAAAAATTCGGCGTGTCTAAACCGTGGCAGCAGGAAGGTGTTTCTGCAGCTGAACCGATCGCGCTTGTCTATAGCGAACCGCAAAGCCGTATAAAGATTGGGATGGCGTACGGACAAATCGGTAAACGTCTACTTCTTATTAAAGCGACCAAAAGCGGTATGAAAAACCCAACGCTTTACACTGGCGAAGGGTTTGTAGTCCGTGAAAACGGCAGTATCCGCCTCACGCCTTATGTTGTTGTACGCGATATGTGGTGGCTTGATGAGAATCGGTCTCGCCTTTACAAACGGTTCGGTATATCCAGTGATCGGCTTGATAAGTTGCATCAATTTGCCAATGAATATCTCTCACGAGCAGAAACTGCACTTTTCCAAAACGACTACCAGCAGGCGCTGAAGTTGGCACGTGCTGCATGGGGATACGAATCACGCGCCTATCCGGATGTAAAAAGAACTGGGAACGATGTCGTTAACGGCATTATGTTCTACCTTGCGCTCTTGATGCCGTTTGCCTACTTTATGGAACGGCTTATATTCGGTTTCCCAAACATTCACAAACAGATTTTAGCCACTTTTGGCATTTTCCTCCTTGTCTTTTACTTCTTAAGTCAGGTGCATCCTGCGTTCCAGATAACAACAACGCCCATAATTATCTTAATTGCCTTCATTGTTCTTGCGTTGACTGTGCTTGTCATTAGCATTATCGTTAGGAAATTCGAGGAGCAGCTTGAGAAAATTCGCCAGCAGGGCAATAAGGTGTATAAAGCCGATGTCGGTAGGTTGAGCGCAAGTGCTGCAGCATTTAGCCTCGGTATCTCCAATATGCGGAAACGCAAAGGACGAACTATTCTTACGTGCGCCACATTGGTTATCCTCACGTTTACTGTCATCTCGTTTACATCGGTGCGGACGTTTATGCGTCCTAACCGAACCAGTTTGCCACAAGTTACACCGCGTTATACAGGCTTACTCATTCGCGATCAGTATTGGCGTCCTCTTGAAGAACCTGTCCTGAACTCAATTCTAAACGATATGCAGAAGACGCAAATTACTGTTGATGATTTAGAACGACTTCTGGAACAGAAAAATCTAATTCTTGCAAAGCAAGGGCAAACGCCACTGGATATACCTGCAGCAATTGCAGGATTGCAGGAAAGTGGGTTTATCAAAAATGTTGACGAAAAACCAATTCTCGCTGTTCAAAATGTTGTCGCGCCACGCGCATGGTACCAGTCCTCTGGAACAGGGGATCAATCTTTTGTACAACTGACGCGAAGCCCGAACACACAAGACACTGCACCACCGACACGCCCGCTCACAGGTGAACCGTTGAAGTTTGCAGCAAACATGCTTGTTGGCATGAGTGAGTCGGAACCCGCAGTCACTGGTATTGATCGCTATCTCCAATATGGAAAATGGTTTAATCGTGATGATGCTGACAATTGGCCAACCGAGTGGCCCTACGCAATCGTTCTTCCGAAAGGGATGGCAGATCTTTTGAAACTAACCGAAAGTGATATGGGGAAAGCGACAATCTCTGTTTATGGTGCTGATTTTACCGTTGTCGGTGTTTTGGGGATAGGATTCAAGGATTTGACTGATAACGATGGCGAAGAAATGACACCTGTAGATTACCAATTGATGCAGCAGCAACAGAGTAGAGGTGGCACAGGCGATGAAACGCTTGAGGGGGAACTTCAAAAATATCTCCATCTCACCCCAGATAGCATTGCAGTTTTGCCTTATGAAGTTGTCATGAACCAAGGCGGAACACTTAGAAGCGTTGCAGTCAACATGGAACCTCAAGAGAACGATCCGAAACTATTAGGTGCAATTGATAAACTTGATCTTATCATGGCACCGCTGATGAACCGCATTGCGCTTGACTTTTTTGTTGGACGCGACAAAGATACCTATCTTTATAGCAGTATTGGTATGACCAGTTTTAGCGGCATGGGCAACCTATTTGTGCCAATTCTGATTGCTGCGTTGATTGTTCTAAATACCATGCTCGGTGCAGTTTATGAGCGCGTCCGCGAAATAAGCATTTACAGTTCTGTTGGACTCGCGCCTATCCATATCGCTTTCCTCTTCCTTGCCGAAGCGTGTGTATATGCGATTGTTGGCGCTGTTTTAGGGTATCTAATGGGACAGGTGATCGCAACAACATTGGTGCATTTCGGTTGGCTCGCGGGCTTAACGCTAAACTATTCTTCAATGTCTACAGTCGTGGCGACAGTTATTGTGATGATTGTGGTGCTGCTCAGTACGCTTTACCCTGCTATAAAAGCATCCCGCATGGCAGTGCCAGATATTGAACGAAAATGGAAGTTGCCTGAACCTGAAGGCGATATATGGCATTTCAATCTACCGTTTACCGTTTTAGCGGAAGAAGCACTTGGCTTGAACGTCTTTATGCGCGATTATTTTGATGCACATGCCGATGAGTCTGCCAGCGATTTCTATACAGACAACGTTACTTTCAGTTCTGCTGAAGAGGATTCTTATGAGATTGGGATGATGGTCTGGTTAGCGCCTTACGATTTAGGTGTAAGTCAATCTATCCAATTTATCACTTCGCCTGTCGGTGGAGAAGAAGAAGACCTTTTCAAAATCACATTAGATGTGCACCGCGAAAGTGGTGAGATAGCGTCATGGAAACGTGTCAATCGTCGTTTCCTCAATTTGTTGCGAAAACAGTTGCTGATATGGCGAACCTTCAGCGTTGATATCCGCTCAGAATTCCATGAACGGGGTAGAACCGAAAGCACTGATACGCCAGAGGGTACCGGGCAATTGGATCCCGTCGTGGCACCGGCGGATTAGATAAATCAGAATCTGACTGAACAAGGAAAATGTATATGGAAAAATTAGCAAGCGTTATTATTATCATTGGGACTGTTCTATGGTTTATTAGCGTTCTGTTTTTGGGAGGGCGTTGGCAGTGGCAAATGTTGGCAGCACTTATATTAACTATCGGCATCTTCCTCGCTCATTTTTGGGAAGAACTCAGCGAAGAAAAGAATAAGAATACACCGAAAGATGATAATTGAAGACTCTTGGAGTATAAAGCAGCACGTTAGAAATCGGGGTTAGAAACCCCTCCTACAAGAGCGTTTGGAAAAAAAGGAGAATATTTAATTGGCGCGAGAGAGAATCTCACAAGCAGATGAATGGCAAACGTGGGCACAACGCTACGACATAGAAGGCGGCATCCGAACCTTTGAATCTGGATTGACGGGCAAAGTGTTCTTCGGTGCACTTTTTGTCGGTTTGCTCATGATGCCCGGCTCCATCTATCTGAGTTATGTATCTGGTCAATCAGGTGCAGCGGCTGCCCCTTGGGTAGCAGTTATCTTGTTCACCGAATTAGCCAGACGTTCCTTCACCACGGCACGTCGTCAAGAACTCTATATGCTGCTAAGCCTCACTGGTGCAGCAGTCGGCAGCGGTATGCAATATCGGAGTTTTATTTGGTATGCATATTTTATAAACACACCGCAAGCCATTTCTTATGAAATTGCCGACAAAATACCCGCATGGGTTGTGCCAGCAGGTGATTCCTTAGCCATTGCGAGCCGAAGTCTGCTACATCCTGACTGGTTGTTGCCTATAGGTATCTACCTCGCGGGGAAGTTTCTTGGGACTCTGCGGGTTGTCAGTGGTCAGTATATTCTCTTTAGACTTACTGCTGACCTTGAACGGCTTCCCTATCCGATGGCACCGATTACAGCACAAGGTGCAACTGCGTTAGCTGAAACAACTGGTAAACAAGAAACATGGCGATGGCAAGTCTTTTCTATCGGGTCTATGGCAGGCTTAATATGGGGATTCATCTACATCGGCGTTCCTGCTCTCACTGGCGTGATGATGAGCCAACCGATACAAATTTTGAAGATACCGTGGATAGATTTTACGCAAAGTATTGAAGGATTCGCGCCGACAGGGGTCTTTGCGCTTCGAACCGACTTCGGACAGATGCTCTTCGGATTCGTCTTGCCGTTTCCAGTGGTGATGTCGGAGTTTGTCACCGCTATGCTATCGCAATTTGTTGTCAATCCACAAATTCTCTACAGAAACGAGATACTACATCAGTGGCACCCTGGACTTGATGTACGTGCAGTTGGACTTTTCAACGATCTTGATTTCTGGAGAAGTTACGGCATCGGTAAAACGTTTAGCCTCGGTCTCGTTGGCATGGCTGCCTCTGTCCCAATGCTTTTCAAACTTCGCAGTACCCAGAAAAAGGCGGGAGAACGTGGGTCACTTGCCACACCACCGAACCGTGGTGATTTTCCATTATGGCTTATGGGAACACTATGGTTGATCGGTATGGGTGGATTTGTCTGGCTCATCCATTGGATGGTACCGAATTTCCCACTGAGTTTCCTACTTGGATTCGCGTTCTTATATACGCCAATTAATTCATATATCACCGCAAGAACATTTGGTGTGCTCGGCCGTGATCTATTTGAGATACCTTATTTGCATGAGATCACCTTTATTCTCAGTCGGTACGAGGAGATTGATATCTGGTTTGCCCCGCTACCTGACGAAGATTACGGAGCAGGCACACAAGGATGGCGCGTGCTTGAACTTACCGGAACAACTTTTACATCAAACCTTGCTGCCACGCTTCTGATTATGCCTATCCTGATTGTTAGTGGAATTGTGGTACAGCACTTTATCTGGCAAATAGCACCAATACCGAGCGCACAATATCCATTTGTTCAGATGATGTGGCCGATTAACGCAACAAACGAATGTCTCATGAAAACATCACTGCGCGATGGGAATAGTGAGATAATACAAGCCATTCGAGGTGATTATGTTGCGGCAGGATTTACCTCCAGTCTCGCGATCTATGGACTGCTTTGGGTGTTAAAATATCCGTCAATGTGGTTTTACGGTATTATTGGCGGAATTGGTGCTGATCCGGGCAGTATGGTTGCGCGGTTACTCGGGGCCATCATCGGTAGATTCTATATGATTAAGCGGTTCGGTTTGAAGCGGTGGTTTATGTTCAATCCGGTACTGGCAGCAGGCTTTGCTTGTGGTGTGGGACTGATCGGGATGGGTACCGTTGCCATTGCCCTTGTCTCTAAAGCGGTCATTGTTAAGCCGTTTTAGCCAAAATTCTCTCGTGGTGGAAAATCGGTATGGACTGGACTCTTTTTGGTTGGGCAGGCATTCAGTTAGAGATACCGACAACTTGGGAAATCAGTGGTATCAGCGGAGATGAGAAGAACGGTTACCTTCGGTTAGATGACGCTGAGATGCCTCGGTTAGAACTCAAATGGGCAAAGACACGGAAAAAGAAACCTGACCTACACAAAACACTTGACGAATACTTCAAGTTAGTCCGTAAAAACTACAAACGCGGTGGTAATGTCTCATTTCGTAGGAACGTTGACCTTATTAAAGACGAGGATTTCTTAAAAGGTCACACTGTCCTTGGTTTTAGTTGGAAGGGAGGTATCCGCGCAAATGGATTGATCATCCATAGTCCCGATACTAAACGGATCACCATTGTCCAAGTCATGGGACGGCTCAAAGAAAACTGGCGTCCTACGGTACTACGCATCTTTCAATCTATTTCGGACCAAGGAGACCCGAAAAACACCGTCTGGAGTGCGTATGGACTGAGGCTTGCTGTTCCGAAAAACTATAAGTTAGAAAGCCAGAAACTTCTCAGCGGATATCTATTGTTTGCATTTACAAGAGGTAAAAGTCGTAAACTTAGTATTGAACGCTACGGTCCTGCGGAGGTGTTATTAAACGAATTTAGTTCAGAACCGAATCCTTTAGAGACTTGGTTTCGGGCGCGCTACGCTAAAGCGATTCGTGGTTATGGGTTTGAAGTGACACCACATGAAGAGCACGGAGACGAACGCATCACGTTTGTCGGACAGCAGACACGACTTTACGATAGTATGCCATTTTCACCCTTACTAGTACTTGATAAACTCCGAAAACGGGTAAGACTTACGTTTTTTATTTGGCATTGTTATCATACCAACCGTATCTATGTGGTGCAATCAATTGGACGCCATGAGACCTCTGAGAAACTTGCACAAGAGGTCGCAAAAAGTATTCACTGCCACTAAGATTGAGATAGTGAATATTCAATAATAGTCAGAACAACATCAATTGACCCTTAAGGGTATATGAAAAAAGAAACAGAGATACTCAATTTTTTTGACATTCCGGTTGAACACTTTCCCGATAGAAGTGTCAGATGGTTGTTCCAAGACAAGGAGAATGTCCGAGGGTTGTTAGCACTCCCCGTCAAACCCCCTGCCTTTAGGTAGGGGATGTCCACGGCGAAAGTTTTGATTTAAAATATACTTTTCA